>DAOUAK010000103.1:0-17546 GCA_034433695.1 Chloroflexia bacterium | reverse complement strand
TTGAGGGCCATCTTCCACATGCGGCCCTGCAGTCCGTGGGGACTGGTGTAACCCCTCCGCAGGAGGGCGTCGCGCCGCTTGCGCCAGGAGGTGTGGGCAAAGTAGCCATCGGCGTGGAAAGCCCGCAGGTGGTCGTCTTTCTCGGCGGCGTAGCGCCAGGCCAGGTCCTGAAGCGCGGCCCATTTCGTGCCATTCAAGCGCCGGCTGATGCGGCGGATCGTTCTCATTTCGGTAGCCCCTCCTGCGGGTAGGGGTGCCCGCTTCATCCAGGCGATAGGTCTTCTTTATGAGTATATCTTATCATATTTTACTACAATTGTCAATATCTAATATCAACTCCAGGCGCATCGCCGGCCTCTCCTTGGCCTAAATCCGGACATCTGTTTTTATTTTACCACGAAAAATCGGGATTGTCAAAAGGCGCTCCAGGGCTTTCAACAACTTGAAATTTATCCCACCTTGTGGTAAAATAATTCTTACCGAAGATGGACAAGGAGAAGGCCGATGCAGACCGCATCCCGGAAGCGGTTTGTTCTGTGGTTGCTGGTGAGTCTTCTGGCTTTGCTCGGGCCGGTCCGGGCGGAAGGAGCGGCCGGAGCCCTTCCCACCGGCCCGGGGGCCGGCCGGCCGGCCGTCCTTTGGGAAACCCAAGCCTCTTCGCTCCGGCCGGCCCGACGCCTCCTCCTCCTGGTGAACCAGGCCCGCTGGGAGCGGGGCATCCCTCCGCTCAAGGCCGAGCCTTTGCTGGCCAGAGCCGCCCGCGCCCACGCCCTGAGCATGGCCCAGGAGGATTATTTCGGCCACCAGGGAAGCGACGGCTCCTCCCCCTGGACGCGCATCGAGGCCGCCGGATACCAGACCTGGCAGGTACTGGCCGAAAACATCGCCGCCGGTTATGCCACACCCGAGGAAGTCCTGGCGGCTTGGCTGGAAAGCCCGCGCCATCGGAGCAACCTCCTGAATCCGGAACTCCACGAGGCCGGCATCGGCTACGCCTTCCAGCCGGGCGATACCTACCCCAGCGGCACCTGGGGCTATGAACATTACTGGACCATGGATATGGGAAGCCGGTGGGATACCTACCCCCTGGTGATCGCCCTGGAAGCCTACTCCACGACCACCCGCCAGGTTCCCCTCTACCTCTACGGCCAGGGTTGGGCGCGGGAGATGCGCCTGAGCAACGACCGGACGAACTGGAGCGCCTGGCAGCCCTACCGCCCCTCTCTGACCTGGGAACTCGCCCCCGGAGATGGCCCCAAGATGGTCTATGCCGAACTGCGGGATGCCTGGGGAAACGTGATGCGCTCGGAGGATGATATCCTTCTCTGGGAACAGACGGGACCTCCCGTGCTCCTCGTCAGTCCTGACCGGGCCTTTTTCGTCCTGGAACAGGGGCGGAGCGTCGGGCAGCCTCCTGTTCAGATGTTCCGGATCGAGGCAAACGGAGATCCGATGTCCTGGCAGGCCTCCACCGACCGGGACTGGCTGAGCCTGGATGCCCTTTCCGGAATGACCCCCGGCCGGCCGAAGTGCTCTCTGGCCGGGCCGGCCGCCCTCCTTCCCCCCGGCCTCTACACGGCGACCCTGTCCTTTGAAGGAAAAGGGACGCGGGTGCAGGTCTCGGTCCGCCTGCTCGTCCTTCCCCAGGTCTATTCCCTCTACCTTCCCCTCTTGCCCAACCACCCCTGGCCTTGACCCTTTCTACGCTCCGCCCGGAAGATTCCCGTCTCCAGGATATTTGCACGGTCGTCTTTTATATGGTATAATGTCTATACAAGTTCGGCCGGGAAACCTTTCGTGGAATTCGCACCGGGTATCTGCGGCCAGGGCAACTGGCGATCTCCGTGGTTTTGCAGGTAAACGTGGAACACTCGATGCTACCATGGCTCTGCACATAGACACCGCAAGTCCCGTACCCTTCTACTACCAGATTCGTGAGCAGCTCCGCCGGCAAATCCTCGACGGCGAACTGAAGCCCGGCGACCCCTTGCCTTCGGAGGCCCAGATCTGCGCCCGGTGCGGTGTCTCCCGGATGACGGCCCGCCTGGCCCTTTCCCAATTGGCCAACGAGGGCTTGGTGGTCCGTCGGAAGGGACGGGGCACCTTTGTGGCCCCGCCCAAGGCGACCTTTCGCCAGGGTTCACCCTTTTTCCTGAGTTATACCACCCTCCTGGAACACCTCGGATTGCAGGCCGGTGCACAAGTCCGCCGCCAGGAGGTCGTCCCCGCTCCTCGCCAGGTGGCCGAGCGGCTCCAACTGGCCGAGGGGGAAGCGGTGGTCTGCATCGTTCGCTTCCGTTATGCCGATGGGCAGGTCATGTCGCTGGAGACCTCTTTTCTCCCTCAGCGCCTCCTTCCCACGCTGGCCGAACTCGATCTGACGGACCGAAGCCTGTACCGGGTGCTGGAGGAAGAATTTTCCCGGACGCCGGCCTATGCCGTGGACACGATCGAACTCTCCACCGCCGGCCCCTATGAGGCAGCCGAATTGCATATCCCCGAGGGCACGCCGGTGGTGCTGAGCACCCGCGTGACCTACTCGGAGGACGACATCCCCCTCGTCTTCACCCAGACCATCCATCGCGGCGACCGCTTCCGGGCTGTCATCCGTTGCGACCGCCGGCAACTCGGCATTCTCTAGGAGGTAAGCGTTGACCTACGGGTTCTGGGGCAAGGTGCTCTGGGTCGACCTGGGCACCCGCGAGGTCCGGGAAGAATTGCTTCCCGAGACCGTCTATCGCCGCTTCCTGGGCGGGTACGGGCTGGGCGTCTCCCTCCTCTATGAGCGGATGCCGGCCGGCACCGATCCCCTGGGGCCGGGAAACATCCTGGCCTTCCTGCCGGGCCTGCTCACCGGAAGCGGCGCCCCCTTCAGCGGCCGCTTTATGGTGGTGGCCCGCTCGCCGCTTACCGGCGGTTGGGGCGAGGCCAACTGCGGCGGGCACTTCGGTCCGGCCCTCCGGGGGACCGGCTACGACGGTCTCTTCATTACTGGTGCCTCCGACCGACCGGTCTATCTTTACCTGAACGGCCGGCAGGTGGAGGTGCGGGAGGCGACATCCCTGTGGGGACTGGATACGGTACAGACCGAGGAGGCCCTTCGGGGGGACACCTCTCCTGAAGTCCAGGTGGCCTGCATCGGGCCGGCCGGTGAACGCCTCTCCCTCATCTCCGGCATCGTCAACGACGGCGGCCGCATCGCCGCCCGTTGCGGCCTGGGCGCGGTGATGGGGGCCAAACGCCTCAAGGCAGTTGTCGCCCGGGGAAAGGAGCGTCCTCCCCTGGCCGACCCGGAGGCCTTTCGCAACGCCGCAGCCGCCTACCGCCGCCTCTTCCGCCGCCGGCCTTCCTTCTGGTCCACCCTGACCCCGGCCTTCCTCCTCCGCCTCCTTCCCCTGGCCCGTCGCCTGCATGCCCGGCTGAGCGGCGGACCGACCCGATTTGTCATCGACTCCTTCCGGCGGTACGGCACCGCCGCCGGCACATCCGCCCTCGTCGAACTGGGCGATACCCCGGTGCGCAACTGGCTGGGCCTCGGCTTCCGCGACTTTCCCCTCCCCCGCTCCAGCCGGTTGAGCGACGAGAGCGTCATCCGCCATAACATCCGGCCCTATGCCTGCCACTCCTGCCCGGTGGCCTGCGGAGCCATCGTCCGCCTGCCCGATGGCAGCCGGGGTCACAAGCCAGAGTACGAGACGCTGGCTGCCTTCGGTCCGCTCCTCCTGAACGACGACCTGGAGGCGGTGATGGTCTGCGCCGAGGTGTGCAACCGGGCCGGCCTGGATACCATCTCGGCCGGCGTGACCCTCGCCTTCGCCCTGGAAGCGGCCGAGCGGGGCTGGCTTCCCCTGGAACTGGCCAGGGAATGGGCGCTCGTTGCGCCCCCACCGTGGCGCTGGGGCGACAGCGGGGTCATCGTCGAACTGGTGCGGAGAATGGCCGACCGTTCGCCGGGCCTGGGGGAATGGCTGGCCGACGGCGTCCGTCGGGCGGCGGCGCATCTGGGGCCGGAGGCCCGGGAAGCGGCCATGCACGCCGGCGGGCAGGAACTTCCCATGCACCGGGGGCTCTATGAGCCGGGTGTGGCCCTGGGCTATGCCCTTGATCCGGCGCCGGGGCGTCACACCTCCACCCAGTCCGGCATGACCGAACTCCGGGCCTATGCCCCCTACTTTGCCCTCTGTGGCCTTCGGCCGGCCGGCCGTTACGACCATGTGGCCAAAGGTCCCACCCTGGCCGTGGTCATCTCCATCCTGCGGGCCTATGATTCCCTCGGCCTCTGCCACTTTGCCCTCCAGATGGGAGGGCCTCCCTTCCTGGCCTGGCTCAACGCCGCCACCGGATGGGGAGTGGACGAGGCCGAGTTCCTGCGCATCGGCCGGCGGATTCAGGTGCTCCGCCACGCCTTCAACGCCCGGGAGGGGCTGCCGCCGCGCTTTGACCTGCCCGCCCGTGAACGCGGCGAACCGCCACAGGAAGACGGACCGACGGCCGGCGTAACCCTCGATCTGGAGGCGATGGCCGCCGGCTACTTTGCCGCCCTTGGGTTGGATCCGGATACCGGCCGGCCCCTGCCGGAAACGGCATCCGAACTGGGGTTGTAAAAGGAGGAAGCCCATGACCTTTTCTCTGGCTCAACAGATCGCCAAGCGACAGAGCGAGCGCTACCTTCTCCACCAGCGATACGTCAACCCCAAACTGGTCCGCGCCCTGGACATCATCGGCTTCAACAAGACCTGGGTACGGGGTGAGGGGGCCTACCTCTGGGACGATCAAGGGGAGCGCTACCTGGACCTCCTCTCCGGCTACAGCGTGTACAACCTGGGACGCAGTCACCCGGTCATCAAGCAGGCCATCCACGAACTGGTGGACCTGGACCGTCCCAATCTGGTGAAGATGGACTGCCCACTCCTGGCCGGCCTGCTGGCCGAGGCGCTGGTGCAGCGGATGCCGCCCGGCCTGGAGGCCGTCTTCTTCGCCAACTCCGGTGCGGAAGCGGTGGAGACGGCTATCAAGTTCGCCCGCGCCGCTACCGGCCGGCCGCGTGTCCTCTACCTGGACCACGCCTTCCACGGCCTGACGCTGGGGACGCTCTCCCTCAACGGTGCCGCCGCCTTCCGCGAAGGCTTCGAGCCGCTCATGCCCGGCTTCGATAGGGTGCCGATGAACGACCTGGAGGCCCTGGAGCGAGAACTACGCCGGGGAGATGTGGCTGCCTTCATCGTCGAGCCGATCCAGGGCAAAGGCGTCTACATTCCCCGGGATGACTACCTGCCCGAGGCTCAACGGCTCTGCCGCCGGTACGGCACGCTCTTCATCTGCGATGAGGTCCAGGTGGGAATGGGCCGCACCGGGCGTTTCCTGGCCTGCGAGCACTGGGGGCTGGAACCCGACATCGTCACCCTGGCCAAGTCGCTGGGCGGCGGCTATGTCCCGGTGAGCGCAACGATCGCCCGGCGCAGCATCCACGAAAAGACCTTCAGCAACCTGAAGCGTTGTCAGGTGCACTCGACCACCTTCGGCCAGAACGAACTGGCGATGGCCGCCGGCCTGGCTACCCTGTACGTGATGGATCGGGAACGCCTGGTCGAACGAGCGGCGACGATGGGCGAGAAACTCCTGGGCGGCCTGCGTACGCTTCAGGAGCGCTACGACATGATCGCCGACGTGCGGGGCAAGGGGCTGATGATCGGGATCGAATTTCGCCCACCCCGTTCTCTCGCCCTGAAAGCGGCCTGGGCGGCGGCCGAGGCGGCGGAGAAGGGGATATTCGCCCAACTGGTGGTCATGGCCCTGATGCGCGACCACCACATCCTGGTGCAGGTCGGCGGCCCCGGCGTGAACATCATCAAGTTGCTACCCCCCCTCATTATCGGCGATGAAGAGGTGGAGATGATCGTCTCCGCCTTCGACGCGGTGATGGCCGAGGCGGCCCACCTTCGGGGACGGGTATGGAGCCAGAGCGCGGAACTGATCAGGCACGCCCTTGCCCCCTGATCCCTCTGCCGGAGCACGTGCGCGTCCTGGCCGGCGAGATCGGCCCGCGCGGCACCGGGACGGTTGGAGAAGCCGCCGCGGCCGATTATGTTGCCGGCCGGCTGGCCGAACTGGGGCTACCGGTAGAGCGGGATGAGTTCCGGGCCGTTGCCAGCCAGAACGCTTTTCCCCTGGCTGCGGACCTGGTGGCCCTGCTCTCCGTTTCCCTCTACCCGCTGGCCGGCGCACCCACGCGCTGGATCGCCGCGATGCTGGCCCTGGCCGCCCCCTTGCTCCTGTGGTGGGCGATCACCCGCTCCGATAGCCCCCTGCGCCCGTTCCTGCCCCACGTCACCAGCCGGAACGTGCTTGCACGCCTGAAGCCGGTGGGTGCCCCGCGCCGGCGTGTCGTCCTCCTGGCCCATCTGGATACCAACCGTTGCCGCCTGGCCTGGCAATCGGCCGCGGTGCGCCTGCTGGAGCCGCTGACCTGGCTTACCTTGGCGGTCCTGGCCTCCCTCGGCGCATTGTACCTCCTCGGCGCCGCCCTGGACGGTCCACGCTGGGTCTGGTGGGTGTCCCTCCTTCCGGCCGGCTACATCCTGGGGACGGTCGTCACGTTATGGCGGGACGACCGCACCCCCTTCTCCCCCGGCGCTCACGACAATGCCAGCAGCGTGGCGGTGGTGCTGGAGGTCGCGGCCCGGTTGTTCGACCGTCCCCTCCGGCATACCGAGGTCTGGCTGGCCTTTACCGGGGCGGAGGAGACGGACCATCGGGGGCTGAAGGTGCTCCTTCGACGGCACGCCTCGGCCCTCCGGGATGCCTCCTTCATGAGCCTGGAAGGGGTGGGGGGCGGAGACATCGTCTATCTCACCCGGCAAGGGCTGTGCCGGCCTTACCAGCCCGATCCCGATCTGGCGGCGCTGGCCGGCCGCGTCGCCGCCCGACGACCCGATCTGGGGGTTTCCCCAGCCCAGATGACGGTGGAGGACGAAGTGCGCACCCTGCGGAACTGGGGATATGCCGCCATCTGTATCGCCGGGCGCGACCCGGCGACCGGTACGCTGCCCTATTGGCACCGGCCCGACGATACGGCGGATACCACCTCGGCGGAGACGATGGGGCGAGCGGCCGATTTCGTCATGGAAATGCTGCACGAACTGGACACCGAGCGAGGAGGAAGCCCTTGAAAGCCTTTGTAACCGGTGGAACCGGTTTCATCGGAGGAGCGGTCGTCCGTAAACTGGTAGAGGCCGGATATGCGGTGCGGGCTCTGGTCCGCCCCGGCGCCGATACCCGGCAACTGGACGGTCTGCCCGTGGAACGAGTCGAGGGGAGACTGGAGGATAGAGAGAGCCTCCGAAAGGGCATGGAAGGCTGCGATCGGGTCTTTCACCTGGCCGCCCTCTATGCCTTCTGGGGCTACCGCTGGGAGGATTTCTACCGCGTCAACGTGGAGGGCACGCGCCGCGTCCTGGAGGTTGCCCGTGAACTGGGCATCCCGCGCATCGTCCATACCAGTTCCATCGCCGCCCTGGGGGTCAACCCGGACCGTACCCCCGCCACCGAGGATACTCCCAGCACGCTGGAGGACAAGGTGGGCTTTTACCAGCGCAGCAAGTTCCTGGGGCAACAGGTGGCGCTGGAACTGGCCCGGCAAGGGGTGCCGGTGGTCATCGTCAATCCCAGCACGCCTGTGGGCGTGGGCGACCATAAGCCCACCCCGACCGGCCAGATCATCGTAGATTTCCTGAACGGCCGGATGTTCGGCTATGTGGATACCGGGCTGAATATCGTGGACGTGGAGGATGTGGCGGCCGGCCACCTCCTGGCCGCCGAACGCGGACGGGTAGGGGAATGCTACATCCTGGGCGGAGAGAACCTGACCCTCAAGGAGGTGCTGGACCTCCTGGCCGAGGTCTCCGGCCGGCTTCCCGTGCGCCTGCGCATCCCACACTGGGTCGCCCAGGGATGGGCCTATGTGGATGTAACGCTCTGCCGCCTGGGCCTGCGCCGCGTCCCCACGGCCACGCCGGAAAAGGTGCGCCTCTCCCGCCGCTATGAATGGTTCAGCCCGGCCAAGGCCATGCGAGAACTCGGCTACAACTTCTCCCCGGCACGAGAGGCCTTGCGCAAGGCGGTGGAGTGGTATCGCGCCTACGGCTATGCGCCGTAGGAGGAAGAAATGGGCAGGTATCTTCTGGGACTGGACGCCGGAACGGGCTCCATTCGGGCCCTGCTGGTGGACACGGAAAGCGGACGGACGACGGTTGCCGTCCGTCCCTGGAAACATATCCCCGTTGCCGGAGAAGGGGGCTGGGCTTACGATTTCGACGTGGAACGAAACCGGGCCCTGCTTTCCGAGGCGGTGCGGGAAGCGCGGGAGAGGGCTTCCGCTGCCCCCGACGAGGTGGCCGGCATCGCCGTCTCCTCGATGCGCCACAACCTGGTCCTCCTGCGGGAGGGACGGGCCGTCTTTGCCGTGCCGAACCGGGATGCCCGTCCTTCGGCCGAGGCGACGGAGATGGCCGTCGAGCGCGGCGAGGCCCTTTACCGGAGCACCGGACGCTGGCCCTCCCCCGTTTTTCTCCTGCCCCGCCTGAAGTGGCTGGCCACACACCGTTCCGAATGGCTGGAGGGTGCCCGGGCGCTGTCCATCGGTGATTGGGTGGCTTTCCTCCTCTGTGGGGAGGTGGCCACCGATTTCTCCCAGGCCGGCGAAAGTATGATCTTCGACCTGCATCGCCGGGAATGGATGGGGGACGGAATAGACGAACTTGGCCTGCCCCGTTCCCTCTTTCCGCCGGTCTTTCCTTCCGGAAGTCTCCTGGGAAAACTGACCCCGGCTGCCGCCGACGAACTCGGCCTGTCCCCGGGCATCCCCGTTGCCGTGGGTGGGGCCGATACTCAGTGTGCCCTGCTGGGGCTGGGCGCACTCCGACCCGGAGAGGTCGCCCTTATCGCCGGGACCACGGCGCCGGTCCAGATGGTCGTGGATCGGCCGATTCTGGACCCCGACCGTCGCCTCTGGACCGGGCTACACGCCCTGCCCGACCGCTGGGTAGTGGAGAGCAACGCCGGGGCGATGGGCGAGCCGCTGGAGTGGCTGGCCGGCCTCCTCTACCCCGATTCGCCGCGCCCGGTTGCCCGCCTGATGGCCGAGGCGGCCCGCTCTCGGCCGGGGGCTGGAGGGCTTCTTTCCACCTTTGGAGCCCAGGTCTTTCACGCCAGCGCGATGGGCCTGCCGGTGGGCAGCCTCACCCTTTGCCATTTCCTGGGAGATGCGGACGGCCTCTCCCGCCGCCGTAACCTGGCGCGGTCTGTCCTGGAGGGGATGGCCTGTGCCCTGCGGGCCAACCTGGAGCAGATTTCTGCCCTGGCGGGCCATCCGTCTTCCATCTTCCTGGGCGGAGGGATGAGCCGAAGCCCTTTCTGGGGGCAACTCCTGGCCGACGTGTTGGGCCGGCCCCTCCTCGCCTCCGAGGTAGCCGAAGCGAGCGCCCTGGGGGCGGCCATCTGTGCCGGCGTCGGGGCAGGGCTTTTCCGCGACCCGGCCGAGGGGAGCAAGAACCTGGCCCGCACGCGCTCCGTCATCCCGGAAGAGGAAGCCGTCCGGGTCTATGCCGGAGTTTATGCCGGCTGGCAAAGCCTTCGTGCGGCCCAGTCTCCCTCCCATGAGGTGGCCGCCGGCCTGATTCTGCAAACGATGGCGGAGGAGGGTCGGCCCGTCGCAGCCCGGCCGGCCCGCTTCCGACCGAACATCCTGGTGACCGCCCAGATGGACGAGGAAAGCCTGAACCGTCTGCGCCGGCTGGGCGAGGTGAAATACACCCCCTACCGGGAAATCCTGCGCGTGCTGACCGGGGAGGACCTGGTGGAGGCGCTCCAGGGCGTCCACATCCTGGTCACCGAGGTGGACGTGGTGGACCTGGAAGCCCTGGGAAGGCTGCCCGACCTGCGGGTAGTTGTATCCTGCCGGGGGCGGGCGGTCAACGTGGACCTGGCCGCCTGCACGGCGCTGGGCATTCCGGTGCTCCATACCCCGGGCCGCAACGCCGATGCCGTGGCCGACCTCACAGTGGCGTTGATCCTGGCGCTCCTCCGCAAACTGATTCCGGCAAACGCCTTCCTCCGCCGGCCCGGCGGGGAGGCCGGCGACCTGAGTCGGATGGGCCAGGCCCATGAAGAGTTTTTGGGCCGGGAACTGGCGGGCAAGACGGTGGGGCTGGTGGGCCTGGGAGCGGTGGGCCGGGCCGTGGCCCGAAGGCTTGCCCCCTTTGGCGCGCGCCTGCTGGCCTGCGACCCCTACCTCCGGCCCGGGGAAGCCGAGGAGGTGGATGCCGAGGCCGTTCCCCTGGAGATGCTTCTGGCCGAAAGCGACATCGTCAGCCTCCATGCCCCGGCCACCGAGGAGACGCAGGGCCTCCTCGGCCGGGAGGCGCTGGCCCGGATGAAGCCGGGGGCTTTTCTGGTGAACACGGCCCGGGCCGCGCTGGTGGACGAAGACACCCTCCTGGAGGCGCTGCGGAGCGGCCATCTGGCCGGCGCGGCGCTGGACGTCTTCTCCATCGAGCCTCCGGCCTCCGACCATCCCCTTCTCGCGCTTCCCAACGTCATCGCCACGCCGCATATCGGCGGGAACACGGAGGAAGTGGCCGCCCACCAGGGGCGGATGGTGGTGGAGGAAATCGAGCGGATGCTGGCCGGGGAGCGTCCCCCCCACATCCTCAACCCGGAGGCGCTCGAAGGCTTCTCCTGGGAGGGGCCGCGCCGGCCGGTCGAACGGGCCGCCCTGGAAGCGCTTTCGCCCCGGCCCGGGCCGGCCGTGAGCGACCTGCAACAGGCCGCCGTTCCTCCCCCGGCCGAACCTTCTCCCCCGCCTCCGCCGTCCACGGGCGGCCGAAGCCAGGTGGAGCAGGTCCTGCGCCTCTTCTGCGAAAAGGCCCGCGAGGACGCCGTCCTCAATGCCTTTGCCGCCAAACGTCGGGTAATCACCCATTACACGCTGACCGATCTGGGGCTGGAGTTCTACATCGGCTTTCGGGAAGGCCGTGTAGTAGCCGACGTAGGGTCGCCGCCGGAGCCGGCCGAGGTGCGGATGAAGGCGACGGCCGAGACGCTGGACGGCATCCTGTCCGGCCGCATAAGTGGCACCAAGGCGGCGATGAGCGGGAAACTGGCCTTCAGCGGGGACGTGCGGCTGGCGATGGGCCTCCAGCGCATCCAAGGGGACCTGATACGCCTCTACACGGCGGCACGGGAGGAATCGGGCGGCATAGATTTCTCCGCCCTGAGCGATTCCGGACGGCCGCCAGCAAGTTCCGAAGACCCGCGCCCGGAGATGGTCCAGGTGATCGGCGAACTGTACCGGCTGGGGCTGATCACCGCCACCGGGGGAAATGTGAGCGTGCGCATCGTCGGCCGGGAAGAGTGCTGGATCACCCCCAGCCAGCTGTACAAAGGCGACCTGCGGCCGGAAATGATGGTGCGCATTGACTTTGCCGGAAACGTGCTGGAGGAAGGCGCGCCGGCCCCTTCCTCAGAGCGGGCGGTACACACCGAACTGTACCAGGCCCGGCCCGAGGTGGGGGCGGTCATCCATGCCCATGCGCCCTATGCTACCGCCCTTGGCCTGAGCGGGTTGCCCTTCTTGCCCGTTACCACCGAGGCGGCCTTCTTCGGGAAGGTGCCGGTGGTGCCTTTTATCATGCCGGGAACGAAGGAACTGGCGCAGGCCGTGGCCAAGGCGATGGAGAAAAGCCCTGCCTGCATCCTGCAGAACCACGGTGTGGTGGTGGCGGCAGGCACCCTGCGTCGGGCGGCCAACCTGGTGGAGATGCTGGAGCGCACGGCACAACTCATCCTGACCTGCTACGCGGTAGGGAAACGGCCGGCCGTGTTGCCGAAGGAAGTGGCCCGGATGTTGGGCGAGATGGAGGTTTCGTAAAAGGCGAGGATGTTTCGCCCGCACCAACCGAATTTGACAATCGGGCACGCCGTTGCTATATTAGGTTGAGACAGGGGGCTCTGCCCAGGAATGCAGCCGGAGGATAAAGTGGAAACCACCGTGGCCCAGATGACCAGGGATGAACTCAAGGAAATGATCGAAGCCGCCGTCGAGCGCAAATTGCTGGAACTGCTCGGCGATCCCGATGAGGGACTACCGATCCGCAAAGCGGTGCGGGAGAGGCTGCTGCGTCAGAGGCAGGCGGTTTCGGCAGGGGAACGCGGCGAGTCATTGGAAGATGTGGTACGACGGCTGGGGCTGGAGTAGCCGCCCATGTATCACATCCGTGTTCTGGAGACCGCTGCCCGAGAGTTATCTCGGCTGGATAAGTCTACCGGCCGTCGCATCGTTGAGCGCATCCGCTGGCTGGCCACGAATCTGGAGAGCATCCGGCTTGAACCACTAGCAGGCGACCTTGCTGGACTCTATAAACTCCGCGTGGGCGATTATCGCGTTATCTACGAGGTTCTGCACCGGGAACAAACCATCGTGATTCATGCGATAGGTCACCGTAGAGACATTTATCGGAAGCGGTGATCACAGGTTGGTTTTGGGCACTCCCACGCCAAGGTAGATCCACCGGGCTGCACCGGCCGGGAAGACGTGCCGGCCGTCCACCACCACCGGCGGCGGGTTCAGCCGGGCGGCCAGTTCCCTGGGGTCCAGCCGCAGGTATTCCTCGTGCCGTACCATCACCACCGCTGCATCGCAGCCCTGGAGGCGTTCCCCCAGGTCGCCCTGGTAACCGGGCACATAAGGGTCATGGATCACCACCTCGGCTCCCAGTTCCCGCAGCCGGTCCACCAGCACGGCGCTGGGCGAATTCCGCGTATCGTCCGAGTTCTCCAGGAAGGCATAGCCCAGGACGGCTACCCGCGCCCCCTGCACCTCTTTTCCGGCCGCCCGAAGCCCCTTCACCACCAGTTCGGCCATATGGAGCGGCATCCCTTCGTTCACCGCCCGGGCGGCCGGAATCAAGCGGGGACGAAAATCGGCCGGGGCATTGGCCAGGAGAAGCCAGGGGTCCTTGGGTAGGCAGTGCCCGCCCACGCCGGCCCCCGGAAGGTGCATATCCCGGTAGGGGCATTTGTTGACCAGTTCCCGCACCCGCCAGACATCGGCCCCCAAACTTTCGCACAGGAGGGCTACCTCGTTAGCGAAGGCGATCTGGACGTCGCGGTAGGCGTTCTCGGCCGTCTTGACGATCTCGGCAGTCAGGGCGTCGGCGGCATCCAGGTCGGCGCGGACGATATGCCGATAGAGTTCCACGGCCAGCGTCGTTGCCTCCGGTGTCATCCCGCCGACGACGCGGGGCATATGTTCCAGGTTATGGAGGAGTTTCCCCGGGGTCACCCGTTCGGGGCAATGGGCCAGGAAAAATTCCCCCGTCCGCAACCCGGAGGCCTGTTCCAGGAGGGGCTGGACCAGGCCGGCCATCGTGCCGGGGGCGATAGTGGATTCGACCACGACCAGGGTGCCCGGGGAGAGGTGCGGCCCCAGCGACTCCAGGGCGGTGCGGAGGGCGGTATAGGCCGGCCGGTGGGTGGATTCGTCCACCGGCGTCTCCACGGCGATCAGGATGGCCCGGGCCGGCCGGCAGGCGGCATAGTCGGTTTCAGCCCGAAGCCTTCCGGCGCGCACGGCCTCCAGCAAAAGTTCGGCCAGACCCGGCTCCTTTCCCCCGATGGGCAAAAGGCCCTGCCGAACCTGCGCCACCTTTTCCGCGTTGCGCTCGATGCCGATGACCTCGAAGCCGGCCTGGGCAAATTTGCAGGCCACCGGAAGGCCCACGTACCCCAGCCCGATGACGGCTATGGAAATCTCCTTGCGGCGGATGGCCTCCAGAAGCGCCTCTCGCATGATTTTTCCTCCATCGTCAGGACCGCACGATGACGCGGTGCTCTTCCCCCGACTCGAGCAGTTGCAGGGCCAGGGCCAGCACGCGCATCCCTTCCTCCCCGCTGACCGGCGGCGCTTCGTCGTGCTCAACCGCCCGGACGAAAGCCTCCAGTTCGGCGCGGAGCGGCTCCTTGCGGGCGATGGTCAGTTTCAGCATGTTGCCTTCGCCCACCCCCTTCAGGACGCCCAGGCTATCCCAGTTTCCGGCGGTGTAGGTGTTTTCGTAAAAATAGAGGTCCTGGGTCAGGTAGTTGACCAGGAACATGCCCTTTTCCCCCGTGACCGCAAGTTCGCGAATCTTCGTCGGGGTCAGCCGGTTGATGTCCAGGAGGCCCAGGGTGCCGTTGCGGAAATAGAGCAGGCCGGCCAGAAGGTCCTCATGGCGGGCGTGGACCCAGCGTGCGGTTTCGGCGTAGACGCGCTCCACCTCCTCCTCCAGGAGGTAGAGCATCACGTCCAGGTCATGGGCAGCCAGGTCGATGACCACGCCCATATCCTGGACGCGCTCCGGGAAAGGGCCCAACCGGCGGGCGTGGACGAGGAAAACGCGCCCGATTTCCCCCCGATCCAGACGTCGCTTCAGTTCGATCACCGCCGGGTTGAAGCGCTCGATGTGGCCGACGGCCAGTTTTACCCCCCGCCGGTGGGCCTCGTGCACCATTTTCTCCGCTTCACCCCTGCTGGAGGCGATCGGCTTCTCCACAAGGATGTGGATGCCCCGGGCCATTGTTTCCAGGGCCACGCTATGGTGTAAAAAGGTCGGCACGGCGATGGAGACCAGGTCGGGTTTTTCCCGGTCCAGCATCTGGAGGTAGTCGGTGTAGAACGGCACCTTGAAGCGCCGGCCGGCCATCTCGGCCCGTCGGGCGTCGGTGTCGGCGACGGCCACCAGTTCTACGGCGTCCAGTTCGTTATAGACCCGGGCGTGGTGAATGCCCATGGCCCCCACGCCGATGACCGCAGAGCGAAGCATAGGAAACTCCTTTGCGTGTTTCGCGCTACGTGGAATATAGGGAGGCGACGGCCTCCACGACGGTTTTCAAATCGTCCTCGGTCAGGGCCGGGTGGACGGGGAGGGAAAGCACTTCCCGACAGGCCCGTTCGGCTTCGGGGAGGGTGTCGTCGTAGCCCATCTGCCGGTAGAGCGGCTGCTGATGGACCGGAAGCGGGTAGTACACCCCCGTGCCGACGCCCCGGGCCCTGAGTTCTTCCACGGCCCGGTCACGGTCTCCCCGGATACGGACGGTATACTGGTGAAAGACGTGGGTGTAGCCGGGGCGGACCGTGGGCGGGAGCACATGGGGCAGGTCCTTGAGGTGCTCGGTGAGGTAAGCGGCGTTGCGGATGCGCATCTCCGTATGGCGGGGGAGTTTCTGCAGTTGCGCCAGGCCGATGGCAGCAGCGAGGTTGGTCATCCGGAAGTTATAGCCCAGCGTTTCGTGATAGTAACGCCGGCGCTGGCCGTGGTCGCGCAGGAGGCGGCAGCGTTCGGCGACGGCATCGTCGTCGGTGGTGATCATGCCGCCTTCCCCGGTGGTCATATTCTTGGTGGGGTAGAAGGAGAAGCATCCGGTGGCAAAAGAGCCGGCCTTTTTCCCGTTGAAAGAAGCGCCGTGCGACTGACAGGCGTCCTCCAGGACCAGGAGGTCATAGCGGGCGGCCAGGTCCAGGATGGCCGGCATATCGCAGAGGTGGCCGAAGAGGTGGATGGGGAGGATGGCACGCACCCGTTTCCCCTGCGCCCGGCGTCTGCGGATGACCTCCTCGGCGCTTTCGGGGTCCAGGTTAAAGGTATCCGGCTCGATATCGCAGAAGGCCGGCCGGGCTCCGCAGAAGAGGATAGCATTGGCCGAGGCGATGAAGGTGAAGGGGGTGGTGACCACCTCATCGCCGGGGCCGATGCCCAGCGCCAGCAGGGCAATGTGGAGCGCCGTCGTCCCCGAGGAGGTGGCGATGGCGTGCTTGACGCCACAAAAGCGGGCAAATTCCTCCTCGAAGCGGGCCACCTGTTCCCCCTGGGCCAGTTGGCCGCTCTCCAGGACGGCCAGGACGGCCTCCTTTTCCTCCTTGCCCATCAGCGGCTTGGCGATAGGAATCATCGTTTCTCCTCCAGGTCGAATTCGCGGCCGCAGGCGGGGCAGCGCATCCGCCCCTCCTCGGTGGGGAGAAGACGCCGGCCGCAGGTGCAGACATAGCCGACCAGGCGGGCCGGGTTGCCCACGACCAGCCCATGGTCGGGCACGTCCCGCGTGACCACGGCGCCGGCACCGACCACGGCCCAGCGTCCGATCGTGACCCCGGTGACGACCACGGCCCCGGCCCCGAGGGAACAACCGTAGCGGAGCACGATACGCCCCACCTCCCAGTCGGCCCCGGTCTTGAGGGTGCCATCCGGGTTGATGGCCCGGGGAAACTTGTCATTGGTCAGGCAGACGTGCGGCCCGATGAAGACGCCGTCCTCAACCGTCGCACCGTGGTAGATGGAGGCGTTGTTCTGTATCTTCACATTGTTGCCGATGGTCACGTCAAAGTCAATGTAGACATTCTTGCCGATGATGCAATTCCGTCCGATACGGGCCCCCTCGCGTACCTGAGCCTGGTGCCAGATGCGGGTCCCTTCACCGATTATGGCGCGGGGCGAAACATCTGCGGTCGGATGAATCACGGGCAACCTCCTGAGTTTTGAAAGAATTGTATCCAGGAAAGAAACGGTTGTCAACTGCCCTATTCCCTCATGTAAAATGTTACCGAAATAAAATCGGCCTTCTCGGGCGCTGTCGCGCCTACCGTCGGCCTGCGCGCCGACAGGCCCCTGTGGTCCGGCCCGCCGGCCGGAAGCGGGGATGCCCTATCCCCCCAGGGGATGCGCGATGAGGACGAGTTGTAGGGGCATGGCATGCCATGCCCCTACTGCGGGGGGTTCCGGGGGTATGCAACACCCCCCCGGCGGGGGTGCAGGGAGCAGCGCCCCCTGCAAAAGGGCCGGCCGGCGCTTCGGGACACGCCTTGTACTTGCAGGGTCCGGCCCGCCGGCCGGAGATTGCGCCGATTGTTGAGCTTTGAAAATTTAATCAGGCAATAGGCCCGCATAGCGTAGCAGGGGATCGGAGCCACCGGTAAACCGATCCAGGAAGTCTTGTACTTGACGGCGCAGTGTATCCAGATCGTCGGCCAAACGATGCAGGTGCAGGACATCCTGCTTGAGCCGGCGCCATAGCTTTTCGATCGGGTTCAGCCAGGAAGCATAGGTGGGGAGGAAAAGTGGCGTAAGGTGATGTTGCTCCAGGGCTGCAAGCACCTCGGATACCTTGTGGGTCGGCCAATTGTCCTGGACAAAGATTTTCTCCGCCTGGGGGTAAGCGGCACGCACCTGGGCGTAGAAATCCACCAGGACTTCCGATCTTGCTGCGCTGTAGATAGGTCAGGCGGCCTGTAAAGCCATCCAGGACAGCGACAATGCGGGTTTGGGGGTTGGCCCGGGGGGCCTCATGCGCCAGGGGTTGCCTCTTGCCCCGGCGATGATGGGCAGGTGCTTTTGAGGGTTGACGGTAGGAGGTCAACTCCTCCATCAACCAGATGGTCACCCGCCCTGGTGCCTCGAGCGCTTTCCAGAAGGCTCGCAGAACTGCTTCCCACCTGGCTCGATACGCGGGGTCTGGGC
>DAOUAK010000102.1:0-25607 GCA_034433695.1 Chloroflexia bacterium | reverse complement strand
TCATGGTGCCGCCCGTGCTCATGCACCGGCGGGCGCGGCAGATGGGGTATTGATTCCGGGCAGTTGACGGGCTTCTGCAGGCGAGGCTGGCCCGCTGAAGGCTTTATGGCCCTGGAGACGGCAGGTGACCGGATGCGAGACCAAGCAGCTCTGATGGGAGATGTCGGCCTGGCAATCGTCCATCGGGAGGAGCGATGAACATCACCATAGCAGTTCTGGCCGTGAGCGCCTGGGCGAAATTTGACAATTCCTCAGATAGATGCTATCATGTCAACGTGCATTGACAGAATGGCGCCTCCGACCGGAAGTCGAACCCGTGGCGCGAGGAGAAGATGCAGGGGCGCCTTCTTTGTGGGGATTATATATCAATGTCCTTTGATACAGATTGCCGTTTGGTTGCTCCCCGGATGAGGGAGGTGATGAGGCATGGCGGTGGATTTAACGGGCCAAGTCGAGTCTCAACCCGTGGGTCTGGCTCAACTTGTCAGTGTCCTGAAGGCCCTCTGTGAACAGAACCGCATGCGCATCCTGTGCTTCCTGATGCAAGGGGAGCGCAGTGTCTGCGACCTGGCGGCCCGCCTGGGCCTGCCCCATAACCTGGTGTCGCATCACCTGAGCGTGTTGCGGGCGTTGGGCCTGGTCACTGCCCGCCACGACGCACATGACGCCCGGTGGGTCTATTACTCGGTGGACCGGGCTGCACTGGCTCGGTTGAACGCCCTGTATCTCAGCTTCTTCGCCGCCGACCGGACTGAACCCTGGCCGTTGGGCTGTTGCGCCGGGGCCGACTGTTGTCCGGAGTGCCGGATCATCAGATCAGATTGAGGAAAAGTGGTATCATGAAGGATCAAGTCAAAGCGCGTTACGCGGAACTCGCCTTGAGGGATAGGCCCCTGTCGTGCTGCAGCGGCCTCTACACACCAGCCGACCTGGCCGGCCTGCCACCCGAAATGGCCGGGGTGTCTCTTGGCTGTGGCAATCCGGTGGCCCTGGCCGGCCTGCGGCCCGGCGAGGTGGTGCTGGACATCGGCTCTGGGGCAGGGCTCGACGTCTTCCTCGCTGCCCGTAGGGTAGGCCCGGCGGGCCGGGCCATCGGCCTGGATATGACCGAGGCCATGATCCGGCGCGCCAACCGGCTGGCGGAGCAGGCCGGGTTCCGCAATGTCGAGTTCCTCCTGGGCGACGCCGAGGACATACCCCTGCCCGACGAGTCGGTGGACGTGATCATCTCCAACTGCGTGATCAACCTGACCCTGGACAAGGGTCGGGTTTTCCGGGAGGCTTACCGCGTGCTCCGGCCCGGCGGGCGGCTGATGATCTCCGACATCGTCACCGACAGGCTGCTACCGGAGCCGGTGCGCTCCGACCCCGAAGCGTGGGCCCGCTGTGTGGGCGGGGCCATCCCCGAGGAGGAGTACACCTGCCTCATCGCCGAGGCCGGGTTCGAGCAGGTGCTCTGCACCCACGGGATGGGCTTCCAGCAAGTGGGCGATGTCCGGGTGTACAGCGCCAACGTCAGTGCCATCAAACCATCGAGGAGGTTATCGGATCGATGAACGCACAAGGAGCCAAGGTCGAGATCTTTGATCCACCTCTCTGCTGCCCTACCGGTCTGTGCGGGCCAACGATTGACCCGGTCCTGCTGGACGTGAACGAGATGGTGTTGAAACTGCAAGCGCAGGGCGTAAAAGTGGTGCGTTACCTGATGACCGCCCAGCCCCAGGCTTTCCTGAACAACGCCGAGGTCTATCGCCTGGTGCGCGAGCGGCAACTGGCTGCCCTGCCCATCACCGTCGTCAACGGGCGGGTGATCAAGGTAGGGGCCTATCCCACCCAGGCCGAGGTGCAGGCGGCCTTGGACGGCCGGCTGTAAAGCCGATACCGTTTGTCTACGTGCAGGGGGTTTAGTCGTGAAAAAAGAAACGGAAGTTACCCTGGGGCCTTTCGAGAAGTATATCTACCTGTGGATCATCCTGTGCGGGGCCGCCGGCCTGCTGCTGGGCAGGTTCTTGCCCCAGGTAGGAAGGGCGCTCAACAATATGACCATCTGGGGAGTGTCCATTCCCATCGCCGTGATCATGTTCTTCATCATGTACCCCACCATGGCCGGGGTGAAGCTGGAAGAGATCCCCAAGGCAGCCCGCAACATCGGGCCGACCATCCTCACCCTGATCGCCAACTGGATCGTCACTCCACCCCTCATGGTGCTGGTGGCGATGCTCTTCCTGCCTCACGACCCAGGCTACCGGGCCGGGCTCATCCTGCTGGGCCTTTCTCCGTGCACCGGCATGGTCCTCTTCTGGATCGCTTTTGCCCGCGGCAACGTGACCCAGGGGGTGGTCATCACCGCCATTAACGCTTTAACCACTCTGCTCCTGTACAGCCCCTTTGCCGCGTTCTATCTGGGCGTCGGAGGGGTGCCGGTACCCTTCTCACTGGTGCTGCTCAGTGTGATCCTCTTTGTCGCCATCCCCCTGGCCGCCGGGCAGATCTCCAGGCGGGTGCTCGTCGCCAACAAGGGAGAGGCCTGGTTCAAAGATCGCTTTCTGCCGGTGATGAACGGCATCGCCGCCGTGGCCCTGCTGGCCATGCTGGTGGTCATGTTCTCCTTCGAGGGGCAGGTCATCCTGGAGCACCCCCTGGATGTGGTGCGGATCGCCATCCCGCTGATCGTGCAGTTCGTGATCCTGCTGGCCGCCGTGTATGGCATCGGCTGGCTGCTGGGCTTCCGCTACGAGGACGCGGTGATGGCCACCTTTATCGGTTCCAGCACCCAGTTCGAGGTGGCTATCGGCACGGCCATGGTCGTTTTCGGCATCGGCTCCGGCGCGGCCCTGGCCACAGTAGTGGGGCCACTGATGGAAGTACCCTTGATGGTCACGGCCACCAGGTTGCTCAAGCCAACCCGGCCCTACTTTCCCAGGACACGCCGGTATACACCAGTGAGCCTGGGTGAATAGTCAGACACAGGAGGACCGAAAGTGATGTCAACCCAGTTCATCTTCTTTTCCGGCAAGGGCGGCGTAGGCAAGACCAGCATGGCGTGCGCCACCGCCGTTTACCACGCCGATCAGGGGCGCAAGACTCTGATCGTCACCACCGACCCGGCCTCGAACCTGGCCGATGTCTTCGAGCAGCCCATCGGCCACAAGGTCACACCGATCGAGGGCGTGGCCAATCTGTGGGCCATGGAAATTGACCCCGACCGGGCCACCGAGGAGTACAAGGACCGCGTCCTGGCCCCCGTCCGCGCCCTCTTCCCGCCGGAGGTCGTCCAGGTCATGGAGGAGCAGCTCAGCGGCCCGTGCACGGCTGAGGTGGCGGCCTTTGACCGCTTTGTGGATTTCCTTGACATGAGCGGTGAAGAGCAGCCCTTTGAGGTGGTCATCTTTGACACCGCGCCTACGGGTCACACCCTGCGCCTGCTGGAGCTACCGGTGGACTGGAGCCGCCACATCGAGGAGGCGGCCGAGGGCAGCGGCCAGACCTGCCTGGGACCGGTGGCCACCATCCAGGAGTCCAAGGCGAAGTACGATCGGGCGATAGCCCTGATGCGCGACCCGGCCCGCACCACCTTCGTGTTCGTGCTCCAGCCCGAGGCCACGCCCATCAAGGAGACCCAACGGGCGATGGCCGAGTTGTCCAAACTGGGCATCGACGCCCACTGGCTCATCGTCAATGGCATCATTCCCCAGGAAGAGGGCCGCAACCCCTTCCTGGCCCAGCGCATCCGGATGCAAGGTCGCTACCTGGCCCAGATCGAGCGCGAGTTCCCCCTGCCGGCGCGGCGGATGCCCCTGCTCGACGAGGAGATTAAGGGTGCGGAACGGCTACGCTACGTGGCCGGGCTGCTGTACGGCGAGAAGCAGGTGGTCGGCAACCGCTGGCAGGTAGTGCGTCTCATCCCCGACGAGGAGGTGCAGCGCTGTTCGCCCCTGTCTCGGCACTGGCCGGTGGCCCATCCGCGTGAAGTGAGGCCCCGCCTGGTACCGGCCAACGGCCACGGCCGCGCCCTGTTCTTCGCCGGCAAAGGTGGGGTGGGCAAGACGGCCCTGTCGTGTGTGACGGCCGTATGGCTGGCCCGCCATGGCTACCGTACCCTGCTCCTGACCACCGACCCGGCGGCTCACATCGGCGATGTGCTGGGCCAGCCGGTGGGCGATGAGGTGGTGCCCGTGGCCGAGGTGGAGAACCTGTGGGCGGTCAAGATTGACCCCAAGGCGGCTGCCGAAGCGTACAAGGCCCGCATCCTGGAAGAAGCGCGAGAGCAGGGCCGCCCGCCGGAGTCGCTGCAGGCCATGGCCGAGGAACTGGACAGTCCCTGTACCGAGGAGATGGCCGCCTTCGACCGCTTCATTGACTACGCCTCGCTGGACCGCTACGACGTGCTGGTGTTCGACACCGCCCCCACCGGCCACACCCTGCGCCTGCTGGAACTGCCGGTGGACTGGAGCCAGCAGTTGGCCATCAAGACCTACGCCTCGCCGGAACTCTCGCAGGCCGATGCGGCGGCCAAGGCCCGCTTCAGGCAGGTCATTGCCCGGATGCGCGACCCACAATGCTCCACCTTTGCTTTCGTCATGTACCCTGAAGCCACGCCCATCATGGAGGCCTGGCGGGCGGTGGAAGAACTGCGCACGGTGGGCATCGAGCCGGGGCTGGTGGTAGCCAACCAGGTGTTGCCGCCGGAGCAGTGCACCACCG
The DNA here is from genome assembly GCA_034433695.1 of Chloroflexia bacterium. Taxonomy (GTDB): domain Bacteria; phylum Chloroflexota; class Chloroflexia; order DTKN01; family DTKN01; genus JASFBA01. The sequence goes on along the minus strand of DAOUAK010000102.1, from coordinate 20,903 downwards.
AGTACTTCTGCCGGCGGGCGCTGATGCAGGCCCGCTACCTGGAGGAGATGGCCAGGCGCTTCTCGGTGCCTGTCCTGGCTACGCCCCTGTTGCCGTACGAGATCAAGGGGCTGGACGTGCTGATCGAGTTGGGCGAACGGATCTATGGGGACGTCCGGCAATGAAGCGTAAGGTGTTGTTCCTCTGCACCGGAAACTCGGCCCGCTCGCAGATGGCCGAGGCCATCGTCAACGCCCGACTGGGCGACGAGTGGGAGGCGGTCAGCGCCGGAACGAAACCGGCGGGCTACGTCCATCCCAACGCGCTACGCGCTCTGGAGGAAATCGGCATCACGCACCAGGGACGCTCCAAACATGCCGATGAATTCCGGGATGTTCCTTTTGACCTGGTGGTGACCGTCTGCGACGACGCGGCGGAAGAGTGTCCATTCTGGCTGGGCCAGGGGAAGCGGGTCCACCTGGGCTTCCCCGACCCGGCCAAGGCCACCGGCACAGACGACGAAGTGATGGCCGTATTCCGCAGGGTGCGGGACGATATCGCACAAAAAGTGCTGGCGCTGCTGAGGGAACGCAGCCGGCAATAGCTTTCGGGTGTGATCATGCTTGCGCGTGCGCTTTTCCCGGCCGACTTCTGGGCCTACGCCAATGCCGCCTTCGCCGGCCTGCCAGAACTCAAGCCGGCCGAGCGGCGCGAGGCGGTCCTGTTGGTGTATCCCGCTGAAGAGGCTCCAGAAGATATGTGGGCCACGTTCTCTGTGAACGGGCCATGGAGGCGCAGGTGATGGAAGCGATCTACATGGATCATAATGCCACCACACCGCTGCGGGCGGAGGTGCTGGAAGCCATGTTGCCTTACCTGAAAGAGGAGTTTGGCAACGCATCTAGCATCCATGCCTTCGGTCGCCGGGCGGCCATGGGTATCAACGAAGCACGGAAGAAGGTGGCCGGGGCCCTGGGCTGCCGGCCGGAAGAGGTGGTCTTCACAAGCGGCGGCACTGAAGCAGACAACCTGGCGATCAAAGGAACCGCCTATGCCAGGCGGGAGAAGGGCGATCATATCATCACCACCCCGATCGAACACCACGCGGTGCTGCATACCTGCCAGTACCTGGAGAAGCAGGGCTTCCGGATCACCTATTTGCCGGTAGACGAGTACGGCATGGTGGACCCGGACGAAGTGCGTAAGGCCATCACCGACCGGACAATCCTGGTCAGCGTGATGCACGCCAACAACGAGGTGGGCACCATCCAGCCCCTGGCCGAGATCGGTCGTATCACCAGGGAAAAAGGCGTGCTCTTTCACACCGACGCGGTGCAGACCTTTGGCAAGCTGCCCACCAAGGTGGACGAACTGGGGGTGGATCTCCTCTCCCTTTCAGCCCACAAGATCTATGGGCCCAAGGGGGTGGGGGCGTTGTATGTGCGCCAGGGCACCCCGCTGGACCCGCTTTTGCACGGCGGCCACCACGAGCGCAACCGTCGGGCGGGGACGGAGAACGTGGCCGGCATCGTGGGGCTGGGCCGGGCGGCGGAACTGGCGCTGGCCGAGATGGAGGAGGAGGCCGCTCGCCTGACCGCCCTGCGGGAGCGGCTGTGGGAGGGGATCGCGGCCAGTATCCCGGGCGTGCGTCGCAACGGCCATCCCACCCATACCCTGCCCGGCACGCTCAACGTATGTTTCGAGTACATGGAAGGGGAGTCCATCGTCCTGGGCCTGGACATGAAAGGAGTGGCCGTCTCCACCGGATCGGCCTGCACCTCGGACTCCCTGGAGCCGTCCCATGTGCTCCTGGCCATGGGCGTGCCTCCGGTCATCGCTCAGGGCTCCATCCGCTTCAGCCTGGGGCGCGACAACACCACCGAGCAGGTGGACTATGTAGTGGCCACGTTGCCGGCCATCATCGAACCGCTGCGGGCCATGTCGCCCTTTTAGACTTTCACGGCCGAGGCCACGTCACGCAGGAGGAAATGAAATGCAGAAGATGTTCGAGCACTTGCGGCAACTAGGTTCGGTAGCCACAGCAGAAATCAGCGAGGCCGAGGCATTGCGGGCGGCACAGGAGTTCGCCGCCGTACTGGGCGAGACGCCGGAGTATCGGGCCTTTGATGAGGCCCAGTCCCGGCTGCGACGCGACCCGGTGGCCCAGGAAGCCATCCGCGCTTTCCAGGAGCGGCAACAGTCGCTGCAAATGATGCTCATGCTGGGTGTGTTGAGCGCTGCCGACCGCGAGGAGCTACAACGCCTGCAGCGGGAGGTGCTGGCCCAGCCGACGGTGCAGGCCTACCTGGAAGCCCAGGAGCAGTTGAGTCGGCTCTGCCAGGAGGTGGCCGGCATCATCTCTGAGGTCATCGGCCTGAACTTCGCCGCCAGTTGCGGCCCCGGCTGTTGCTAGGGTTAGAGAGGAGGGACCCGTGCTGGATCCAACGGTAGAAACAGCGGCGCAAGGGTTCGCCCTAAAACTGCGGGCCTCGCCGCCCATTGCCGCCTTCCGGCAGGCCAGGGCGCGGCTGGAAGCGGACGAGGAGGCGCAGAATTTGCTGGAGGAACTTCAGGAGCGCCAGCGAGCCCTGATGCTCAAGCAGCAGGACGGCCGCGGCATCACCCAGGAGGAGATCGACGCCCTGCGCCGCTTGCAGCGGGAGGTGCAGCGCAACCCGGTCATCACCGATTATGTCCAGGCCCAACAGCAGGCGCTGGCCTTCGTGGCCCAGGTGAATATGGAGATCAGTCAGCTCCTGGGCTTCGACTTTGGCGGTATGGCCGGCGCAGGAGGCGCTTGAGATGCTGGCGGGCAAGACCGTCCTCATCGGCGTAACTGGCGGTGTGGCCGCTCACTACATGCCCGAGCTCATTGGCCAGTTGCGCTGGCGTCACATGGTCAACGTGCAGGTCATCATGACCCCGGCTGCCACCCGTTTCATCACGCCTCTCACCCTGGAGGTGGCTTCGGGCAACCCGGTCTACGCCGACCTGTGGGTGGCGGCGCAGCGAACGCCGCTGATCCACGTGCAACTAGCCCGCCTGGCCGACCTGTTCCTGGTGGCTCCGGCCACGGCCGACATCATCGGCAAGATTGCCCACGGCCTGGCCGACGACCTGGTTTCGCTGACCGTGCTGGCTACCCAGGCCCCGGTGGTCCTGGCTCCGGCCATGCACGAGACAATGTGGCTCAACCCGATGGTCCAGGAGAATGTGACCAGACTGAAGAGACTGGGCTACCACTTCGTTGACCCGGAGCGCGGGATTTCGTCCACCGGCGAGGTGGGCGAGGGACGGATGGCCAACATCGGAGCCATCATCGCCAGGTTGATTGAGGTGAGCGGTGCAGAAAGAGAAAAGAAGGAGGTTACCGACTAATGCCCACGTATGAGTATCAGTGTCGGGATTGCGGCCATGTCTTCGAGGTCTTCGCTACCTTCAAGCAGAAGGAGGCGGGACTTCAGCCAGAGTGCCCGGAGTGCCATAGCGACAAGACGCAGCAGGTCTTCCGCTCGGTAATGTTTATGCGCAGTGGCGATGGCGGCGTGCCCACGCCTATGCCGATGGCCGGCTGCGGGCCGACGATGGGGCCGGGCTGTTGCTGAGATGGACCACCCCATTCCTGTGCGCATCTTTGGTGTGCCCACGGCCTGCAGCACCGGTGTGACCGACGCCTGGCGAAAGGCGGCCGGATGGGCCCGCCAACAACTGACGGCCTGCTTCGGCCAGCAGGTGAGTGTGGAGTACTACGACCTCTTCTCCCCAGAGATGGATCGTTTCCCTGAGGTCGTGGCCCTGGTAGCCACCGGGCAGGGGCAGGTGCCGCTAATCTTCGTGGACGGGGAGTTACTGTCTTCGGGCGGCAAGGTCTCCGTGCCGGACATCCGCCGCCGGCTGGAGGCGATGGGCCTCCAGCCACAACGGTAGCCAGATGGTGATCACGGACGAACCAGGGTGTTTTTATCACAAGGGGGCGATTGTGAGCGATAGCGGTCTGTTGTGGCACAGCTTTGCCATCACCCACGTCCTGGATTGCATCGCTGACCCGACCAAAAACCGGGTCATCGCCGAGTTTTCCGACGATATCTCTCCGGTTTTCCCCTATCTGAACGCCATCATCCCCAATCTGATGTACAATCCCGGAGCCAATACGGTCACCATCAAGCGGGGGGTGCGCATTCTGACCTTTTACCCCCGCGTGGCGGTGATGGCCAAGGTGGATGGGGCCGAGGATGCGGTGGCCCAACTCACCTGGTTCAGGGACCTGTGCAACGACACCTGGCAGCGGCGGGACGAGATCACCCCCTGCTACGAGCGCCGGAGGCTCCTGGGCCCTTTGGACGTGTATCGGCTGTTGCCGGGATTGAATTGCAAGGAATGCGGCGAGGCTACGTGCATGGCTTTCGCCTTCGGGTTGCTGATGGGGGATCGTGCGTTGTCCGAGTGTCCCCATCTCCAAGAAGACGAGTTTGCCGAGGGCGGCCGGCGACTGGCGGAACTGCTGGCCTGATACCGGTTGCGAAAGCCCGGAATCACGAGCGTATCCTGAGCAACTTTCCGAAGGGTGATGATGAACAAGAAGGGACGGATGCTTGCCAGGAGGAAGAGGTGGGCTGAAACGGGCCCCATCGTTGCCGCGGGGAAAAGCCAGAAGAGTGGCACAGGGCCTACGTCGGGGGCCTCTGGATGACCATCCGGCTGTGTTGAGAGAACATCCCTGTATAACGCAACTGGATGCCAGTTCAAGGAGGCGATGAGCCAAGACCGGGCGAGGCACCACCCCACCGGCCGACGGGGGCTTTCGGCCCGCCGTATTATCTACTGGCCAGGAAAGGCCCGATCATTCGCCGCACCAGGTGGGGGAGCCACCATAGTACGGTTCCGCTAATTCGCATAGAGTTTCTGCTCCAGTTTCTCGACGGTGTAGGTCCAATGGATAGGCTTCGCCGTTCTGTTGGAGTACCTGATAAACGACCGGATCTTTCGCCAGCGCTTAGGCTCCCAAAGTCACTTGGCTCCAAGAGATTTCGCTTTCCGAGCCTGAATCGAGGTTTTCTCATCCGTGCAAACAACCCACACTCCATTTTGTAGAAGATTTTGCGCTCGTTCGTAGAGCCGCAAGATGGGCCGGGCTCGCTCCAGGAAGGCCTCGGGAGCCAAGATGTGCTGCCAGGTATGGTAGCACCAAGGCCGAATCTTCTCTTGGGCCAGCCACCGCTCCACTGTACTCGCCGAGATGCAAGCGACCACACCCGAAGCCATCAGGCGACGAGCAATCTCCGCTGCGCTCCAGCGAATCAGGGGGACGCCCTTTTCCCGAGGCCGACTGCAGGCCAAAGCGGTGGCTTGCGCCCGCACCTCAGGGGGAAAAACGCCGGGGTGCCCCCGGCCGTGGCAAGTCCTCCAAACCTCGTTTCTGGACCCAGCGTCTTCGCCATTTTCGCACCGTGCACTCCGCACAGTCAACTTCTGCCGCGATCTGCCGGTTGCTCCATTCTGGATGGTCAAAGGCTGGCAGAAGGATATGGTAGGTATGGGTTGGGTCCTCGACACGAAACCTATATCATGGCCTTGATAGCCGTGTATAGCCTCCCCCCTGTTCCGGTGGGGTATCGTCATGGGAGTAAGGCAATAGGAGGTTTAACATGGGCAATTCAGGTAAGGTGACGAGGCGAGGTATACTGAGAAGAGCCCTGATGGGTCTCTTCCTGGCAGGTTGGCTTATCGGATGTTCGGCGCAGCCGGTAGACATGAGCCTGCTCACCGGCGACCCCTGTGCTCCTCCCTGCTGGCAGTATATTACCCCTGGGGTGACCGGCCAGACGGAGGCCCTCGCGCGATTGATGAGAAGCCCGTTCGTGAAGAGAAACGCGTTATCAGGTTTATACGAGCTAAACTGGGAGGAACTGGGAGGACACATCACCCATTCTGCCTGGGAAAGCGCGGCGGGCCCGTGGGATAGGTACTTTCGAAGGGCGAAGAATTATATCTTTTTTCGTAATGATACAGTCTTGTGGATGGAGGTTTTCCTGGAATTTGAATTGACCGCGGGACAGGCGGTGGAGAAGTACGGGCCACCGGAGGGCGTCTTTTATAATATGGGTCCTCATGGCGAGAAGCACATATCGCTGTACTATCCCCACCAGGGGCTTTCTTTGGAGATTTAAGTCCTCGCCTCAGCCTAGAAGAAGTGGAGCGCAAGGCCGTGAAGATTTCAGAGGACCTGAGGATTTCTATGGCCATCTATTTTGTCCCCGATTCGGCGGAAGGGGAGGCGGTTGTGGGAGGGATAGGGAAAGGGAAAAGGCCTTTGAGAAAATGGCAGGGTTTTGGGGAGTACAGGTTCTATTGGCCCTCAGAACCGTAGCGGAAGGTGAAGTGCATCCCTTGTTGCGCCGATTGAAATCGGCCTTCTCGGGCGACCTCGCGCCCGCCGTCGGCCTGCGCCGACGGCCTCCCAGGGTTCGGCCCGCCGGCCGGAAACGGGGATGCACGAGGCCGCGCCTCCAAAGGGCCGGCCGGCGCTCCGGAGGACGCCTTGTACCCGCAGGGCCCGGCCCGCCGGCCTGAAACGGGAATGCCCCCAGGGGGATGCGCGATGAGGACGAGTGCCCACCCAAGGCCGGCCAGGAATACACCGATTGAAATCGGCCTTCTCGGGCGACCTCGCGCCCGCCGTCGGCCTGCGCCGACGGGCCAAGGCCCGGCCCGCCGGCCGAAACCGAGGACGCCCCCAGGGGGGATGTGCGGGGCCGTGCCCACCCAAGGCCGGCCGGGCCACCGAAAAAGGCAGAGTGCCGACCCCAGGGCGGGTTATTCGTCCCTCTCCTCGGCCAGGCCCAAGACTTCGCGGGCTTCGGCGACGACGAAGAGGGAGCCGGTGACGCAGATGAGGTCGGCGGGGGAGGCGACCCGACGGGCCTGTTCCAGGGCCGCGGCCACGCCTGCGACCTCCTCCACCGGGACGGCCACGGCCGGCCGCACGGCCTCGGCCACCTGCTGGGGAGGGATCGCCCGTGGATGGCGCGAGGCGGTAGCGAAGATGTGGGTGGCCAAAGGGCCGAGTTCGGAGGCGAAGGCGGCGGCATCGTGTCCCCGGCTAAAGCCCAGAACCAGGATGAGCCGGCCGAAGGAGAATTCGGCCTGAAAGGCCTCCCGCAGGGCCCGAGCCGAATCGACGTTATGGGCCCCATCCAGCACCAGGAGAGGGCATTCGCCGGCCACCTCCAGGCGGCCGGGCCAGCGCGTTGTTGCCAGGCCCCCGCGAACGGCTTCGTCCGGAATCTCCCAGCCCTGGCGGCGCAGGGCCAGGACGGTCGCCAGGGCCACCCGGGCGTTCGTCCGCTGGAAGGGTCCCCGCAAGGATAGGCCCTCCTCCGGGGAAACCGGATAGGGCCAGGGGCCGGCCGGAGCCGGCAGGCGTTGACGCACCCCCTCTTCGGCCGCCACCCAGAGAAGCGCCTCCTGCCTCCGGCACGTCTTCCGGATGACCTCCAGGGCTTCCTCCTGCTGGACGGCGCTCACCGCCCACCCGGCCGGCTTGATGATGCCGGCCTTTTCCCCGGCGATCTGGGCCAGGGTATGGCCCAGGATGTCCATGTGGTCGTAGCCGATGGTGGTGAGGATGGATACCCGGGGCGTGACCACGTTGGTGGCGTCCAGCCGGCCGCCCAATCCGACTTCTAGGACGGCCACATCCACCCCCTGTTCGGCAAAGTAGCCCAGGGCCAGGGCAGTGGAGATTTCGTAGTAGGTCGGGGGGCCCTGTTCGCCCCGCTCGCTCATCTCCTCCACCAGAGGGCGCAGACGCTCGATCCAGGCGACGACCTCGGCTTTGGCGATAGGCCGGCGCCCGACCTGAATGCGCTCGCGCCAGGTGTGGAGGTGGGGCGAGGTATAGAGGCCGGTACGCCGGCCGGAAGCGCGCAGGATGCTTTCCAAGAAGGCTGCCGTGGAGCCCTTGCCTTTTGTGCCGGCGATGAGGAGGCAGGGGTACTTTTCCTGTGGTTGCCCCAGGCCGGCAAGGAGACGGGCGGTGCGTTCCAGGTTGAAGGAAACCGGGGAGTAGGCATGGGGCATGCCCTTCTCATAGTCCACGAAGCGGTTGAGATAATCCAGGGCCTGGAGGTAGGAACTTTCGAGGTTCGGGGTCATCGTTTTCCTGAGGGGACAGAGCGACCGGGAAAATCGTCCCCCAGGCAGGCCGGCGGGCCGTAGAGGCGTACCCCTGCCCGATCGGGTGCGGCCTGCAAAAGTTCGGCCACCGTCTTGCCCATCCGGGGGTGATAAAGCCCTGGGGCGACTTCCGCCAGAGGCACCAGCACAAAGGCCCGCTCGTGCAAAAGGGGATGAGGGACGGTCAATTCGGGGGTGTCCAGCACGAGTTCATCGTAGAAGAGGATGTCCAGGTCCACCGGGCGCGGCCCCCACCGTTCTTCACGCTGCCGGCCCAGGGCCTTTTCGATCCGGTGCAGTTCTTCCAGGAGGTGCCCTGGGGAAAGAAAGGTGCGTACCCGGCAGACGGCGTTGAGAAAGAGCGGTTGCTCCTGCACCCCCCAGGGGATCGTCTCATAGACCGAGGAGACGGTTTCGATGGAAGCCACCTCGGCGAGCATCGTCAACGCCCGGCGCAGATTCCCCAGCCGGTCTCCCAGGTTGGAACCCAGACCCAAGTAGACGGTCGCCTCTACCATATCCGCCAGCCGATGGTTCCTTACTCCTGCCCCGGCAACCACAGGCGAGGAGGTGGTTCCTCTTCCTCCCCTTCCCCTTTCTCCCCTTCGGCCGGCCGTGGCACCCAGAGAAAGCCGCCGGGGCTTTCCCAGGGGGTCCATTCTTCTTCCTCCTCCTCTTCTTCCTTCCCCACGGCCAGAAGGACGGCCAACAACATGCTCGCGTCCACCAGGGCCCTCAGGAAAGGGTCTTCGGTGGCCGGGCAACTTCCCAGGAAGGAAGCACAGCGTCGAGCGATGCCGGCCAGTTCCTTTTCTCCCAGGATATCGAGCAGATAAGCCTCTTCCCGCAACTGCTCCGGCAGGCGGGCTTGAAGGTCCGCATTGTACAGGTCGGTCAGGATACGGGAGACAATTCGGCCCTGGGCCTGGATATAGTCCAGGTTCAGCAGCCCCTCTTCGGTGCGGGCGGGTTGATACGCGACCGTCTCCAGCCATTCTTCGACATACGTCCCCAGGTCCGCTGGAGGAAAGAACCAGGAAAACATCGAGGGATGGGAGACAAGGTTCATCGTCTCGGCCTGGGAAGGGAGGATCTCCGGGACGGCTGAAAGTTCCTCCGGCTCGGTCTCCTCCGGGATGTCCTCGAGCAGGCGGGCCGCCCTGGGGTAATCTTCCGGCAGGTCTATGCCGTGTTCCCGGCTATGGGCAACGGCCTGGCGAACCCGGCGAGCCACATAAGCCGGGTTCACCTCCACCAACCTCGTTCCGACACGTTTATCCTCCTCGGCCAGGAGTTCCTCGATCTCTTCCCGGCCGGCCAGGACATAGTCGGTGGTTTCCAGACCCTGGAAGGAGACGATAAAAGCGGCAAAGTGGAGCATATCCAGCACGGCCGGCCGGGTCAAGCGCAGATACTGGCAGCCCACGTGGTCGAAGTAAGAGGCCCAGGCCCGTCCCGACGTTTCGAGCGGCTTTTCGGGACGGGCCACGGCCGGGGCAAAGCCCCGACTGCGCAGGCGGTGCTGAGCCCGGCGGGCCGCCTTACGGAGGTCGGTTTTCCCGGTGGCTACGTTTTCCAGAAGGTCCCAGGCCTCCTGGTCCGGCACCTCCCCCAGGGCCTCCACCGCGGCCGGGGCCAGTGCCGGAACTTCCAGGGCCAGGCGCAGCGTCTCCAGGGCGGCCGATTTCTCCTGTCGGGCCAGAGAGACCAGGTAATCCCGGATCTCGGCCGGGCTTAGAGAAAGGAGGGGAGCGAGAGGAGATTCGACCATCAGCGCATCACACCTACCTGAACGTTGCGGAAGCGGGCCGGGGCACAGCCATGGCCAACGTGGGCGATCTGTCCCGGCTCCCCCTTGCCACAGTTAGGCGTGCCCCAGAGTCGCCAGTGCCGGGCGTTGCAGATGGCGTCGCAGTTTTTCCAGAATTCCGGGGTGATGCCGGTGTAGGTGGCGTTTTTATAAAGCCGGCCCAGTTTGCCGTTCTTGATCTCGTAGGCCACCTCCGTGCCGAACTGAAAGTTCAGCCGGCGGTCGTCAATGCTCCAGCTGCGGTTGGTGGCCAGGTAGAGGCCCTCCTCGGTATCGGCGATGAGGTCTTCCAGTTCCCACTCCCCCGGCTCCAGGTTGATGTTGGTCATCCGGATGAGGGGAATGTTGCCCCAGCCGTCGGCGCGCATACCGCCGCTGCTCGTCTGCCCCAGAACGGCGGCCGTCTCCCGCGAACTCTGGTAGCCCCGGAAGATGCCCTCGCGCACCAGGTAGACCCGCTGGGCCGGCACACCTTCGTCGTCGTAGGCGAAGGAGCCCAACCCTTCGGGGACGGTCGCATCGGCCACGATGTTGACCAGGGGAGAGCCGTAGCGGAAGGTGCCCAGTTTTTCCAGGGTAAGGAAACTCGTGCCGGCGTAGGAGGCCTCGCTTCCCAGGACGCGGTCCAGTTCGGTGGGATGGCCGCACGATTCGTGGATCTGCAGGGCCAGTTGGGAGCCCTCCAGGATGATGGTGGTGACCATCGCCGGGCACTGCGGGGCCGTGAGGAGGGCGACGGCTTCCCCGGCCGTGGGGCCGGCGTGGGCCACCAGGTCCAGTTCCTCGACCAGTTCATAGCCCTTCTGGAGTTGCTGCCGGCCGAAGGAGGTGGGATAACTGCGCGACTGCACTTCGCTGTCGCCCACGGCGGTGGCTTCGATTCCGGCACCGGTTTCGGTAAGGGTTTGCTCGATATAGGAGCCCTCGCTGGAGGCAAAGACTTTCTCCTCCCGGAAGGCGACAAAGTTGCTTTCGGCCACGTTGATGCCCTTGACCCGGCGCATCTCGGCATCGGCGGCCAGGAGAAGAGCCACCTTGTCCTCCAGCGGCACGGCGAAGGGGTCCTTGCGGAAGGGGCTGGTATAGCGGTGCACGACGGCCGGGCAAGGGGCCAGACGTACCGGCTCCCGGCCCGGCACCATGGCCGAGGCCCGGGCGATCTGCACGGCCAGAGCGGCGATGCGCTCGGCCTCCTGCGGAGTCAGGATGGAACTGGCGGCAAAGCCCCAGGCTCCCTCGGCGATAACCCGCACCCCAAAGCCCTGGCTGACGTCATGGGAGATCGCCGCCACCACGCCGTTCTTCACCGTGACATGTTGTTCCTCACGCCGGACGATACGGATGTCGGCATAGGTTGCCCCGCGTACCCGCGCCGTCTCCAGCGCCCGATCGGTCAGTTCCTTCATCGCTTCCTCCGTTTCTCCGGAAAGATGAGCCTATTTTCCGTATATCCTTGGCCTTACCCGGCCTTTTTCCTCGCCCGTCGACCCTCATCTCATTCTTCCTTCTGGTCTGTGCGGACGAGTTCCAGCACCAGACGGGCGCAGCGCACCAGGTCGGCGATGGCGATCCACTCATCGGTGGTGTGAACGCGCATCATTCCGGTGCTCAGGTTGGTACAGGCGATGCCGTGGGCGTTGAAGATGTTGACGTCGCTGCCGCCGCCGCTTGCTTCCAGCCGGGGCGTTACGCCGAGGGCCTCGATTGCCCGCATGGCCAGGCGCACGATTTCATCCTCCTCGGAGAGGACAAAGCCGTTATAGGCGCGCTGCACCTGGGGCTTGACCTCGGCTCCATAAGCACGGGCAACCTCCTCCAGGGCTTCGACCATGGCCTGGGTCTGCTGACGGAGTTTGCGCTCGTCCCGGCTGCGGGCCTCGGCCTCCAGTTCTACCCGGTCGGGGACAATATTGGTGGCGATACCGCCACGGATGATGCCGACGTTGGCCGTGGTCTCGGGGTCGATACGGCCGAGGGGCATCCGGGCGATGGCCTCAGCGGCCACGCGGATGGCGTTGATCCCCTCCTCCGGAGCCACGCCGGCGTGGGCGGCCTTGCCCCGGATGACGGCCGAGATCATATTGTGGGAGGGAGCCGCAACGACGATGCCGCCGAAGGGGCCGCTGCCGTCCAGGGTCACGCCCATGCTGGCCTTGACTTCGCCGTAGTTCAAATTTTTCGAGCCGGTGAGGCCGGTCTCCTCCTCCACCGTGAGGACGACCTCCACCGGGCGATGGGGGACCTCTTTCTCGACGATCACCTGGATGCCCTCGAGGATGGCGGCGACGCCGGCCAGGTCATCGGCGCCCAGGACGGTGCGCCCGTCGCTGCGGATGATGCCGGCCTCGACCACGGGGATGACGCCGGTGCAGGGGTCAACGCTGTCGAGATGGGCGTTCAGGAGGATGGCTTCCCCCTGGCCCGGCAGGTGGGCGATGACGTTGCCGGTCTTGTCGGTGCCGGCCTTGAGCCCCAGCGTGCGCAACCGGGTGACGATGCGCTGGGCCAGCAACTGCTCCCCCCCCGAACGGTGGTCGGTCTGGACCATTTCCAGGAAGGTAAAGAGCAGGCGGTCTTCGTCTACCAGATGTTTATCGGCCATCGGAACCTCCGCAACATAGCGTCTAGCAGATATTGTACTACGCTTTGCCCCGGCCTGCAAATGGGTTGCGGAGATGCAAAAGGTGAAGTATAATAAAAACGGCCGAAAGAGGAAGGGACGGGCACGATTCGGTTGCACCCGTCGGCCGAACGGCCTAGAAAGCGAGGCGGGCGATGAAGAAAGCGCTGGGCTGGCTCAGAAGCATCAAGGGCCTGGGCCGGGCTTCACCGGGACATACCATTTCTCCCCAGAGGACCGAACCGACCTCGAAGCCGCCGGGGAAAGCCAAAGGCCGGGGACTCTGGCGAAAGTCATGGAGGGCGTTCTGGGAAGGGCTGGTCTACCTTTTGCCCTGGTTGATCATCCCCTCGGCTATCCTGATTATCATTGCCTGCTTCTACTTGGTGGAGACTCTCTCCGGGCCTTCCCGGAATGCCTGCGTTATCTGGATCGGCCGGGTAAACGAGGTGGTCTCTCAGCCGGTCCTCCTGGCCGGTTTGCTGGCTGCCCTGGTCGGCTTCGGGGTCAGGTTGTGGGAGCATCAGAAGGGGGAAGAACGGCGCGAAAAGGAGCGCATCATGGGAGAAGTTGAAGGGGTAGGCCGGCTGTTGCGAGAGCAGCGCTGGGACGAGGCCCTGCGGGCCTATCGGGATTTTTCCCAAAGGCGGGATCGAGCCTGGGGAGAACAGGAAGTCCAGGACCGCCTTCGGGAAATCTGGGAGAGGGAATCTCCCGAGCCTCTGTGCGCCTATGCCGATTGCCTGCGGCAATGTCCCCGACCCGATGCCCCTCCCTCCGGCTGGTGGGAAAACGTGGGAGGGGTGGGGAAAGCCGTCAAGGCCCTGTTCTGGGCTTCCCAGAATCTGGGCCGGGAGGAATACGACCGGGCGACCCGGGTGATGGTTTCTCTGCTTTCGTCTCCGAAAATTGCTCCGCAGGCGGCCGGGACGCTCCAACGGATGGAGAAGGTGGAGCGCTGGTTGTGGGACTCCCGCTTCGAGAAGCCGCTGGAAGACTTCCGGGAGGAGTCCTGGGCCGGCCCTCTCCGCAATCTCCGGGCCGGTCCCCGGCCACGTCCCTCCCTGTGGCGTTCCCCGCGGCCGGCCGACCGGAAGGAGGTACAACAGATCCTGCGCTTCTGGAGACTGACGGGAAATCCTTTCGGCCCGGAGGCCGCCGAGATGGAGGCGGAACTGCCCAGAATCGGCTATGAGCCTTCCTCGTGGGAGACGCTCAGCCGATGGAAACCGACCCTGGCCGTGGGCGCTTCCGGCTCCGGCAAAAGCGCCGCCGCCCTGCTGCTGGCCCATCGGTGGTTGGAGAGGCCAACCGATCCGTTCCCCGTCTATGCTTCTCTTTCTCTTCCCGAACCCGCCACCGCAGAGGCCGTGGTGGCGAGCCTATCCCGTCTCCTGGCCGGCGCGCTGGTCGAATACCTGGCCCTGGACCCGGATGCTTTCCTGGCGGCGGAGTTGCCCGGGCGGGCCGGCATGGCCGCCCTGCTCCTGCATTTCCTGGGGACGAAGGATCGCCTGGCCTCCCATTTTTCTCGGGCGGGCCTGGCCTGCTCCACGGGGGTCGGTAGCGCCCTGCTGGGCGAGATGGCGGAACTGGCCTCTTCCTGCCCCGAAAGCCGGGACCTCCTCTCCCTGCTGGGGCAGGCCCGGCCGGCCCGTCGGGAGGTCACCGTTTTCCTGCTCGAGCCCCGGGTAGAGGGCAGGCCCCGGGAATTCGCCGGCCGATTGCAGGTGCTCCTGGACCTGGCCGCCCCCCTGGCCCGATTCGGAGTTTTCCTGAAGGTCTTCCTTCCCGACACCGTCCGGCCCCTCCGCTGGGAAGGGGATACCTTCCGGCTGCGCTGGTCGGAAGACGACCTCCTGGGTATGCTTGAAAAGCGGCTCAGGCTATCCGGGCATGCGGAAGGAACTTTGAACGCCCTGGCTTCCCGGGATATCCGGGAGAAGATACCGGATCTGGACCGCTGGATGGTGAGGCGTGCCGAGGGTTTCCCTCGAGAACTGGTCCGCCTGGGCAACCGACTTCTGGAAATCGTGGCCGGCCATCCGGAGGACCCCCGGATTCTGCCGGATGACCTGGAACGGCTGAAGATGGACCGATAGGGATGAAACGATGGAACAGGCGAAGCCGAATCCGCTGGACCTTTTCCGCACCTTACGGGCCGAGGAGGAGGGGGACTGGCTGGCGGAGAGTTTCGTCGCCCCGGAGGATTTCGAGCGCATGGTGGGGGAACGCTCCATCGTCGTCTTCGGCAAGCCCGGCGCGGGCAAATCGGCCCTCTGCCGAATGGTGGAGCGGAAGGGTCGGGAAAGCCGCCGCCTGCCGGTCCGCTGGTCTCCTCTGGAGGCCGCGCTTCTCTCGACGGAGGGGCCGGCCCTGCCCGCTCAACTCTCGGAAGTCTTCGATGCCTGCGGCCTGGCCATTCTGGAACACCTCTCCCGCTCTCCCACCCTCGACGACGTCCCGGCCTGGGCGATGCAGATGCTGCGCTGGTTTATCCACCACTTTATTCGGGGGTACCTCTATGCCCGGGCAGGCCACCTGCTTCACCCGGAGAGCCGCCTTCCGCAACCCTCCGCGGTGCTCCTCGCCCCGCCGAAAAAGGACCTGCTCCCGGCCGATGATTACCCGCTCATCCTGGCGGAACTTTCCAAGGCCTTGCGGGCCGCCGGGCTGGAGGGCATCTGGGTTCTGGTGGATATCGGCGGCATCGGGGGTAAAGAGGAGGCCGGCCTGCTGGACTCCCTCAGGAGGCTCCTGAGCGCCCTGCCCCTCTTTGAAAAGGGGGGCTTTTCCTGGAAATTCTTCCTGCCTTCCCACCTCGAAGCCCGGTTGATCGAACTCAGCGGCCTGGAGCGCAGGCGGCTGGACTGCTTCCGGTTGGAATGGGAAGCGCCGGCCCTACGCCGGATGGTCGAAGGCCGGCTGGCCCTGGCCGCCGGCGATGTGCCTCTGCGCCTGGAAGACCTGTGTTCTGCTCCCGATTGGCTCCCCTGGCTGGAAAAAGTGGGGGGGACGATTCCCCGCGAGTGGCTGGATCAGGTTCGGCCGATCCTGGAGCATTACCTCCTCCGTTCGGGTTGCCGTCCGCTGGATGAGGCCACCTGGCGGACGCTGCGTCGGCACCATCCCCCGCGCCTGCACCTGGACGAAACCGAGGAGGTTCTCCGGGTGGGCGGATGGGAGATACCCCTATCCGAGATCCCCGGACAGGCGCTGAACTTGCTCCGCTACCTGTATGCCCACGCCAACCGCACGGTCTCCCGGCCCGAACTCTACTTCCGGGCCTGCAAGGGAAAAGACCGGATTCCCCGTGTTCCCGACGATGAGGGATATGAGGATCCGGTAAATTACCGTAGCCTGCTGGACACCACGATCTGGCGGCTACGCCAGGCCATCGAGCCCGATCCGGCAGACCCCGTCCTGCTCCGCACGGTTTGGGGGCAGGGCGTGCGCCTGGAAGTGCGTTGGTGAGAAAATTGAGCGAAAAATGAGAGGATGATGTACGAAAAGGGCAACATTATTGGCGGGTCCGGTGGACTATAATATAAATATCTCACCCAATGCTTGGGGGTGACGCGCGCAAGACGAAAAGGGAACCGCCACTCCCCATGAGGTCTAAACCCGGCACGTGGAGGTGGCGAGTTCAGGGTTTTTAACTTGCTGGATGTGGGCATAACGAAAAACATCGGGGCCTATCCGGAAACTCGCCCGGGATGGAAAGGAAATGAGATGGAGACCTCATCTGCATCCGCCGAGTTAGCATCGCCGACGATGCAGGAGGAGGGAAACGATGTCCCCGTTACGCCGATAGACTGGCTACGCGAGGAAGCGGGGCTGCATTTTGATCCTTTCCGACACCTGGATGCGGGAAGCGACCCGTACCTTCATCGTTATCTGGTGGATTACGAGGCTTTCCCGCTCCTGTGGAAGGAGCAGCCTGCGTTTCTTTTTGCTCCGCCCGGCGGAGGAAAGAGCGCTTTCCGGGTCCGCCTGGCCGCGGCCTGCCGGTCGGAAGTTGAGGGAAGGCACTTTTTCCCCATTTCCTTCCTCCTGCCCGCCCCAGAAACGCTGCCGGAAGAGGATGTCTATTTTACCTTCCTATCCCGTCTGGCATCCGGCGAACTCCTGTTCCACCTGGCCTACCGGTCCTACCGCTTTCCCCGGATGATGCGCCCCCTGCAAAGGGAACTGAAAACGCTCCTTACGGAAAACCTGCCGGCTCCGCTCGAGTATTACCTGGCGCAACTCGAAGAGGCCGGCAACCTTTCCCCCCTGGCCGAAGCCTTCGATCCGACGGCCCGCGACCTTCCGATCGAACCGTTGCCGGAAACGCTGCGCTCTTTTTGCCAGACGATGCGCCGTCGCCGGAGGATCCGCCGCCCTCTTCTCCCGCCTCGGGAACGTTTCGAGGCGATCGTCCGGGTGCTCCTGGAGAAACTCGACTTCGAGGCCGTCTTCCTCCTGGTGGATGGGGCCGATGCCTACGTTTCCCAGCCGGAAGCGGTCCTCTCCCTCCTCCGGCCGCTGCTCCGTCGAACTCCGGAATGGGCCGAGAGACGCATCTTTGTGAAATACTTTCTCCCGGCGGAAATACAGGGCCTCCTGGAGCAAGAGTTCCCCCATCTGCTCGCCTCGTACCCCCGGATCACGATAGAGTGGACGACGGAACGGCTGGCCCGCATCCTGGAGGAACGGCTGCGGGTGGCCAGCCGGGGGATGTTCACCTCGTTCCGGGGCATGGGTACGGCGGGTCTGCCTGTAGACCCCGAAGCGTATCTGGCCGCCCGTGTCAGCCCGCCCCTTCCCCGGGAGGTCGTCTACCTGGCCGGACTGGTTCTGGACGAGCACCTGCGGCGGATCGGTCCCTCCGGCTGGATCGAACCGGCCGACCTAGAGGGGGCCATCGCCCGATACCGAAAGGAGAAAGGGCTCAATGGGGCATCTCCGGAGCAAGGGTAGATCGCGATCCGCCCCTGCCGTGCCTGCGCCCTGTTCCCCGGGAGCGCCCGAGGAAGAACTGGTCCATAAGGAGATCGGAAACGATGAACGCCGGATATTCCCCCAAACTTTTCGTTGCCCGGGAAGAGCAGATTCGGTGGATCCTGCAGGTTGTTGAGGACTGGGCTGCCGGCAGTACCCGGATGCGGGCGATTCGCCTTGGCGGGCCCAAGGGTTCCGGCAAATCCTGGCTGCTCTGTGAAATCGGCCGGCGGTTGCGGGAAAACGGCCGGAATGTCCGCCACCTGCTCCTGGGGGAGGACCGCCCCTGCGAAGAGCCGTTCTACCTGCCTCCCTCCCAAATCCGGAATCATCCGAACTCCTGGGCGGATTTCACCCATCAGATCCTCCGCTACCTGGCCGCGCCCCTTGGTCTTTCCAGCCTGCCGGCCACTGTGGATGAATGTAGCGACTTTCTGGTGAAGCAGTACCAAAATTCCGGCCGGCCGCCGGTCCTCCTGGTGGACGGGGTGGACGAACTGTCCCTGAGGTTTGCTCTAGATTCCCTGGAGAAGTATGTCCTGAAACCCCTTCTGGAAGCCGGGGCGCTGGCCATCCTGGCAGGACGATTGCCGAAGGCAATATTGGTGCCGGAAACCTGGATTTCTCCAGATCTGCGTGGCGCCCTGGAACTGGAGTTGCCGCCCTTTGACCCAGAGGCAACGGAAGAGCAACTGAACAAACGGGGGCTACTCCCAGCCCCCGCCCCGGAGATTGTGAACCGCGGCGGCGGCTACCCCCAGACCAACCTGATTCTGGCCCAGGCCATCGCCGGAGGGAAAAGTTGGGGGGAAGCCCTGCAGGAAGCCGCCGAGGCGCACCTGAAACCCGTCCCTCCGGACCTGCGGGTCTACTTCTGGGACCTCTGCGTGCTGGCCGGCTTCAACGTGGAGGAGATGGAGAAACTGCTGAAGAAGAAGTCGCGCCGGTACTGCCTGCGTCGGTTGAACGAACTGCTCGCCACACGCCTGGTCCGATGGGAAGGCCAGGAACGGAAACTCGAGATGTTCCCCGAAGAAACGCTGGAGGTCCAGAACGAGCATGTGATGGACCCGGCCATACGCCGGCTGCTCGAGGAATGCCTCCGCAAAAACAAGCCGGCGCACCGGAAAGAACTGCACCACCGTGCCTGCGAACTTTACCGGGATTGGGCCGCCAAGTATCCGGATAACTCCCGCTACCCGCAGAGGCGGGATTACCACTGCCATAAGGCCGAGGAGGAATGAGATGGAAGCCAGGCGCGCTTTCCCCTATGCCGGGGTCTGGATGACCCCGGAGGTGGTGAACCGGGAGGACATCCTGGAGGAGATTCGCCGGGCCATCGAAGGAACGGGCCGGCAGGTCTTTTACATCACCGGGCCGGGGGGCATCGGCAAGACCTACCTCCTGCGGGAGGTGCTTTCCCGCCTTCGCCCCGGGGGGGAGTGGCACCGGCCCGACATTTTAGCCACGGACGACGTGGTGGATTTTTACCATACGGCCTCCCATACCTCCATCGGCTTCACCCGCTCTATCGCCGATGCGCTGGAACGGGCGACCGGCCAGGACCTTCTCCACGATTACGACCAGGCCTACGAGGACTTTCAGAAGAAAAAGTTCGATATCGCCGGGATGCTGAGGGAAATCTCGCAGTTACGCGATAAGGTCCTACAGGTTTTTCTCGACGACCTGAACCGGCTGGCTCAAGAGCGCCGGCTCGTCCTGGCCCTGGATACGGCCGAGCGCCTGGTATACGGGGAGGACCCGGTGCAGGGACACCTGAGGTGGCCGCCGGAGACGGTCGAGATGCTCCCCTGGTTCCTGGAACGTTTCCTCCCCGGACTCCAGAACGCCGTCGTCCTCCTGGCCGGCCGGCCCGCGCCCCTCCTGGAAAAGGACCTGGAGCAAAAGATGCCTCCCGACGGCCTCGTCCGACGGGAACTTCGGCCCTTTGACGTCCGGGAGACCTCGGCCTACTTTGACGCCGTGGGCCGGGCGGCGCGCCGGGAGGCGGAAGAGGCCCGCAAGCAAGGGGAGGAGGAACGGGCCGCCTGGCTGGAGCGCTTTGCCGCCCGGGTCGAGGGCATCCCCGCCGAGGTTCGGGAGGTCGCCTGGCACTATACCGAGGGCCGGCCCATCCTCCTGGCCCTCCTGGTGGACTATCTCAGCAACTCCGACCGGCTGCACCCGCGGGTGATGGAGCCGCTGGATGAGGTAAAGAGACGCTCGGAAGAGGAGATAAAGGCCGCGCGGGAGGAGGTCGAGCGGGACCTGGTGCGCTTCTGGCAGGAGGCCGGCCGGGAGGCCGACGTGGTCATCGAGGCGCTGGCCTGGGCCCGCCGGGGGCTGGACGCCGACCTTCTGGCCCGCATCGCCGAGGTGGGAAAGAAGAAAGCCGAACGTCTCCTGGAACAGGTGCGGGGTCTCGCCTTTGTCAAGGTCCGACCGCAGGACGAACGCTTCTTCCTGCACGATGAGATGTACGAACTGCTGGACCGGCATCTCCTCTCCGGCCGTCCCATCCGCCAGGAGGAGGTCTACAAGGCCATCCTGGAAAAATACCGGGAGCGCATCCTGGACCAGCGGAAAGGGGTCACGAAACTCTGGACGTCCCAGCGAGGACCCGGCCAACCCTCTTGGGCACTGGCCGCAGCCACCGACCGCCTCTACAACCTGATGGCCGAGGAGGTCTACTACCGCCTGCGGAGCAACCCGGCAGACGGCTTCCGAACCTGGCAACTGTACACCAAGGAGGCGTTCTGGGCCAGCGAAGAAGGTCTGGAGTACCTCCTGCGCAGCGAAATGCTCCTTTTCTTGAAGGAAAGGGAGAAAAAGGAAACGCTCGACGGCCTCCACCGCGAAGAGGTGGCGGTAGCCATGGCTTTGCAGCGGATGGAGCGGTACAACCGCGCGAGGTATCCGGAAGCAGCGGAACTTCCCGGGCAGGTGCGCGAGAGGTGCGCCGACCTCCTCCAGGCCGCCGGCCCTCTGTACCGGATTCGCCTGGACTTCGTAGAAGGCGAGGCGCTGGCCTACCTGGGCACCGACCTTCTGAAGGCAGAGCAACTTTTGCAGCAGTCGGTCGAGGCGCTGGAGAAATTCTCCTCTGCGGAGGCTATGGAGACGTGGTGGTGTTCCGTCTACCTGGCCGAGGCCTATAACGACCTGGGTTACCTCTACCGCACGCTGGGGCATTTTCACCGGGCGGAGGAGGCCTACCGGAAGGCCGTGGACCTGTGGCGAAGGCTGGAGGACGAAGAAGAGGACGAACTTCGCCGGCTGGCCCTGCGCGCCCAGCACGCCAATACCCTGAACAACCTCTCCTGGGCCCTGGCCGAG
>DAOUAK010000101.1:0-12789 GCA_034433695.1 Chloroflexia bacterium | reverse complement strand
TCTTTCCAGGGGAAAGGCCGGAGAGCGGCCGTTTCCCTTTCGGCCGGCCGCGTCTGCAAGAGATAGCCGGCCGCCAGCGCCGGAAAGAGGAGCGGGAAGAGCAGATAACGCTCGGCCACATAGGCCCCGCCGCCCAGCTCGAGCGGCAGGATGTTCGCCACCGGAAGGAGCATGAGCACCCCGGCCAGGGCCAGCCATCCGGCCGGCCGGGCCCGGCGCAGCAGCCACACCAGCCCCAGCGCCGCCGCGATGAGCAACACCAGACTGAGCCAGGCCAGGGAATCACCCAAAAGAACCGGCCGCTCGCTGTAATGAATCGGGCTGAGGAGGGTAAAGGGCCAGACCTCCAGGAGGATGTACATCCCCAGCGACTTCAGGATGAGGAGGAGGTGGTTGGGCAGCGCCCCGACCGGAGCCGCCCGCCCAGCCTCCAGAAGCCATACGTAGCCCAGCGCCACGTAACGCAGCCCCAGGTAGGCGGCTCCGGCCAGAAGGATGGCCGCGTACACCCAGAGGTCGCCACGCTCCCGGAATCTCCGCCACACAGGCCGGCCCTTTCCTTCCTCATCCGGCCGGGCCAGATGCCAGCAGAAGAGGGCCGGCACCAGCGCTACGGCCATCTCCTTGCAGAGCGCGGCCAGGAAAAAGGCCCCTCCCACCAGGAGCGGACGCAGCCAGCGCGAGCGCACCTTCCCATCGGCCAGAAGGGCCAGGAGGAGGAAGGTGGTCATCAACAGGTCGAAACGGCCGGAGATAAAGGCCACCCCCTCCAGGAGGGCCGGATGGCATCCGTAGAGCAGCCCGACGGCAAGCGCCGGCAGGAACGGGCGAAGGCCGGAAGTCCGGCCAACCCCGAAGAGGTGCGCGGCCAGCAGGGTCACCAGGGCGGTGTTGAGGACGTGGAGGAGGATATTGGTCAGATGGAACAGCGTCGGGTTGATTCCTCCCAGTCCCAACTCGGCCACAAAGGTGAGCAGGGCCAGCGGACGGAAGTAGTTGGGCGAGAGGATAAAGTTGCGGAAAATCGCCGCCGGCCACAGGCCGGGGTCCCGGTAGGTCGGGTAATCGCGCAGGAAGATGGTGTCATCCCAGACCAGTTGAAAGTTCAGGGCCGGCAGGTAGAGCAAAAGGGCGACGAGGGCCGGCAGGAGAAACTTCAAATCCCCGATTTTCACTTTGATGTGGGCCATCCTAGGCTCCGAACTTGGTCAGCCGGCCGGCACAGGCCAGTGCCAGCGGCATGATGTCCACGTGGTGGATATGCCCCAGCCCGCCGGACATACAGGCCCGCTCGCCGAAACGGGTAACCCCGTCTGGGCAGACGTAGCGCGACCAGAGGAGGACCGGCAGTTCGTGCCAGGAATGGGCCTTCCAGAGGGCCGGTGTGGCGTGGTCGCCGGTGACAATAACCACCTCGGGGCCGAGTTCCAGGATGGCCGGCAATGCCCGGTCCACCTCCTCGATGGCCTGCACTTTACGGGCAAAGTCGCCGTCCTCGCCGGCGCTGTCGGTTTTCTTCACGTGGAAGAAGAAAAAGTCATAGTCCTGCCAGTGCTGATGGAGCGTCTGCACTTCGTCCTCGATGGTGCTGCCGGTGGGGAGGACCTCCATGCCGGCCAGTCGGGCCAGACCCCGGTACATCGGGTAGGTGGCGATGGCCGCGCAACGCATTCCGTAGACCTCCGGCATCGGGGGGAGGCCGGGATTCTTGGCGATGCCGCGCAGGGTGCAGCCGTTGGCCGGATGCTCGTTCGCAAGGAGGGCAAAGGCGGCCCGCAACCAGCGGTTGAGGAGTTCGGCTGTGTGGGCGGCCTCCGGCCGGGTAGGTTGCACCGGAAGGGGCGGGACGCCAGTGCGCTGGGGATCGGTCTCGGTCAGGCCGTCGGCGAGGCCCGGACCGCGCAGCACCAGGACGAAGCGATAGTCCTGCACCGGCTCGACAAAGACTTCCACTCCCGGCAGGCAGATAGCCCGCAGCCTTTCCACCAGGCGGGCGCAGACCTCGGTGGAGATACGGCCGGCCCGTCGGTCCAGGATGACGCCTGTCTCCGGGTCCAGAGTGCAGAAATTGCCCCGGGCGGCCACATCCTCGGCCTGGAGTTCAAAGCCGATGCCCAACGCCTCCAGCACCCCCCGGCCGATCTCGTAGGCCAGCGGGTCGTAGCCGAAAAGGGCCAGGTGGCCGGGCCCGCTTCCGGGAGCGATCCCCGGGGCAACCGGCGTGCTCATCCCGCAGATGCCCCGGGCGGCCAGGGCATCCAGGTTGGGCGTGTGGGCGGCTTCCAGTTCGGTCGGGCCGCCTTCCTCCAGCGGCAAACCGCCCAGACCGTCCAGCACCAGAAGGAGAATCTTGGTCGTATGGGGAATGAGCAGAGAACGGATCAGGGATAGGCGGTCCATCGTCACCTCCGGAAATGCCCTAACGACCAACGGCTACCGGCGTCCACCCGGACGCCGTCTTCCGAAAGGCCAGTCTCTCCAGATGCGGCCAGCGGGCGATGGCCCACACGGTGGCCTGCTCGCCGTCCAGGGAAATGCGCTGCACCTCGTATCCGGCCCGCTGCGCTGCCTCCACCAGCGCCAGGTAGTCGGCTTCCGGCCGGCCGGAAAAGCCCCTGCCGTCCAGGACCCGGTCCACGCCGTCCAGAAGCACCTCCGTCTGCTCAAAGTGGCCGGCCACCAAATTTTCCTGGGCGGCGATCAGCATGGCCTCCAGGGCCAGGTTCTTCGGCGCCCGGGGATGGCGGAGGAAGTCGGCCACGATGCCCCTCCTTTCGCCCTCTACCGGATCGGGCATCCAGCCGCTCCACCAGTGCGCTCCCGGGTCGTAGCGCTCCTGGTAGCGGCGCATGGCCTCGAAAAGGCGAAATGTGTCCTCCAGGTCCCGCACCTGCTCCGGTGTGGGAGGATGTTCTTCCAGCCAGAGCCGGAAGGAAGCCTCCGTTTCCTCCAATCCCAGGCCAAAGTTTTTCTCCAGCGCCTGTTCCAGGGCCTGCAAGGGCGGAAGGTCTTTCTCGAAGGAAGCGTAGAAACGGAGGAAGCGGTCCCAACCGTATCGATCCACCCCATAGGCGATCAGGGCGGCGCCCTCCAGATAGCCGGCCTCGTGCTGCTGGGCGTAAAAGTCTTCGGCCAGCGTTTTCAGGGGAATGTATCGCCCCGTCCGCAGGAGGGCGGAGGCCCGCTGGGGAATCGGTTCCTCCTTATAATGGCCGCCGGAAAGGTACGTCGCCAGCCCCTCGCGGAGCAGGGCCGGGGGATAGACCTGAAAGAGCAGGGCATCCAGAATGTGCACCATTTCGTGCCGCAGAACCAGCCGCAGGTCAAAACCGGCATAGTGCCGGTCGAGGTAGGAAATGGCGACCTCCTCGTAAGCGTATCCCCCTTGCCCGATCACCCGGCCGAGGAAGTAAATCTCCAGCGGTGCGGTCGCCGAGACACCCAGGCGGCTCTCCATTTCGGCAGCCGTCTCCTCCACGGCGACGGTGATCGTCGGCAGGTCGCGGGCGGCGGCCGTTCCGCTGAGGTAGTGGATGAGGCAACAAGTCGTCGTCTGTGTCCTCCAGGCACTTTCCCGTTCCGGTGGGGGGAGTTCCAGCGCCGGGGAAAGGTACAGGGTGAAGGTGAGGAGGTTGTTCGCCGGGTCCGGATCGCCCTGCTGGATGTGGTCATCGGGATCGAGCCAGGCGACGAGCGTCTGCTCTCCGACCAGGCCGTGGGTATCCCAGGCCCAGATCAGGCGGGCCCGGGGTTGCCCATCAAAGGCCGGGAAGCCCACCGCCCCCTCGGCGATGGCCTCACGATGTCCCTCCACCAGGTGGTAGAGGCGGACAAGGAGGGCCGAAGGAGCGATGGAGCCGATGTTTCGAGGGGTGACGTCGAAGGAAAGGATGTCCCCGCTGTAATGCTCCGGGTCCGGGTAGACGAACACATCGCCCGGAGCAAGCGACAGGTCGGCCGGAAGGGGAGTAGCTGGTTGGGGGGCCGAAGAGGGCGGCGTGGGGAACGCCTCCCAAGGTCGGGGGATCGGCCGGAGGTCGCTTCCACAGGCCACCGAAAGGAGCATAAGGAGTAGACCGATAGTCCGAGCGGCTCGATGGCAAGGGCGCAAGGTTCAACCTCACAGCCCCGTAGGGGCGACCGTTGGGTTCATCCCCGTGGTCGCCCCTACGGGACGGTTTCGCCCTGGTGGTGCGGGGAGACCTCACCCGTGGAAAGCCCGGCCTTGCTCTTCCACGGGATCACGCGGCCCGGCGCCGGCCGGCCCACCTCCGCAGTGCCAGTCCGGCCCCGGTCAGCACGCCCGCGCCTGCCAGTGCCCAGGGTAGCACCAGCACCGCGCCCGTCTCCGGCAGGAGCGCAGCCGAGACGGTGATACGGCCTTCCACCTGCGGGTTGACCGGAGAGTAGGCCTTGATATAGTCCATAAGGGCGTCGGACATCAGGAGACCGGTGTCGTAGCGGTTGGCCCCTTGGGTGAAGACGCTGTAGCCGTCCCCGCCGCCGGCCAGGAAGTTGTTGGTGACGATGCGATAGGTCTTGTTCTTATCGAGCAACTGGTACGTTCCGCCCACCCGCACCTCGACCTTGATGATGCGGGAGTTGGCCGGGAGGTCGGGGTTATAGGCAAAGCGCAATCCGCCGACCTGGGGGAAGCGGCCGGCCTTGGCTTCCACCTGGCTCACGCCGTTCTCCAGCGCCTCGATGATCTGGGCACCGGTGAGGTCCATATCCACCAGGTTGTTGCCAAAGGGCAGCACCGTGAGGATATCGCCCACGGTGACATTCCCGGCCTTGATGGAGGCCCGGATGCCGCCGCCGTTGGTGATGCAGATCACGGTCTTGTCGCTCCGGGTTGCCCAGAGCATGGCATCGCAGACCAGGTTGCCCAGGTTTGTCTCCTGAGTGCGCACCTTGCTCCGCTCGCCGACCAGTTCCACCGCCGTCTGCCCGACGACCGTGGCCTTGAGGGTGGAGAGGGCCGGGGCAAAGAGCGTGTTGATCATGTCCAGGACCTGGGCATCCTGAGGCACCGAGGCATCCAGGAGGATCGGCGCGCCGCTGTAAGCGGTGAGGACGCCGCCAGCGTCAAAGGTCACATTCAGCCGGCCCAGATACTGCCCCCACTGGCCGGCCTGCACGACCAGCACCGGCTCGCCGGCCGGGGAGCGAAGCGGGTTAGGGTACGGCCCCGCCGCCCCGGACATCGTTCCCAGAAGGGTATGGCTATGCCCGCCGACAATCACGTCAATTCCGGAAACCGTGGTGGCCAGAAGGTTATCCAGGTCATAGCCCAGGTGGGAGAGGGCGATAATCTTGTTCACCCCCTGGGCCTGGAGGGCGGCCACCGCCTCCTTCGCCGCGGCGAAGGCGTCCTTGACCTTGACGTTGGGACCGATATTGGAAATGATCGTGACATCCTCGGTGGTCAGGCCGAAGAGACCGATCTTTTCGCCGCCGATCTCCAGAACCGTGTAAGGTTGGATCTTTCCGGCCAGGGCCGGCTCCCCGGAGACATCCAGGTTGGCGCTCAGGAGGGGAAAGTTGGCGTAGGTGGCAAAATGGCCCAGCGGGCCGGGGCCCAGGTCGAACTCGTGGTTGCCCACGGCCATGGCCTGGTAGCCCAGATGGTTCATGAAATGCAGTTCGGCGATGCCGTGGAACTGGTTGAAATAGAGAGTACCCTGGAAAGCGTCGCCGGCATCTACCAGAAGGACATTCCCGCCTTCCTTCCGAATCGTGTTGATCTGATAGTTTCGCCGGGCCACACCCCCATGGCAGGTCTCGCCGGGATCGCAGGAGGTGCCGCTGGAGTCGAACTGCTCCAGGTGCGAGTGGGTATCGTTGGTGTGCAGGATGGTCAGGGTGTAGGGCCCATCGGCCCAGACAGCCGAGGGCAAAAATGCGGCCAGCAAGGCCAGCAGGAGCAGAAGCGGCAAAAACTTCTTGACCATGGGCTTCCTCCTCTTTCGGCTTCAAAGGATGGCCAGGGAACGTTCAGGTATTCCGGACATCACCTCCTTGCCACAGCCTCCATAAAGGCATGGGCCTCGCGGAAAACCGACTCCCGCTCCACATCCACCAGGGCGTTGTGGCCGGAACATTCCAGCCAGACCAGGCGCTTTTCCTTCGAGGGAAGCCGCCGGAAGAGGGCCTCGGCTCCCTCCGGGCGCAGGACCCCATCGCGCCGGCCCTGAAAGATAAGCACAGGCACGTCCACCCGGACTGCGGCCTGCCAGGAAGCCCGAAGCAGGGCGTACATCTCGGCCACGGCCGAGGCTGGCGCACGGGTATAGTACCACTGGTGCTCCGGCCCGTGGGGGTCGGCCAGGTCCTTATCCTCGCCCAGGACGACCCACCGGAGGAAGAAGCGGGCGATGGGGATGAGCGGAGCCAAAGGGTTACGCAACTTGACGGCCGGCGAAACGGCGACGATGCCGGCCAGGGGCCTCCGGGCGGCCAGATAGAGGCTGAGGGCGGCTCCGGCGGAGAGGCCAAGGGCAAAGACCGAAGCACAGCGCTCCTGCAGGCGCTGGAGCGCCCTTTCCGCCTCTTGCACCCATTCCGACCAGCAGATGCCCCGCAGCGCCTCCGGCTGCCGGCCGTGGCCGGGGAGAAGCGGGGCGACAACGCTCACTCCCCGTTCCGCCAGGTACGTCCCCAGTTCGCGCACTTCGGCCGGCGAGCCGGGAAAGCCGTGCAGAAGCAGGGCACCGACCGCACCACGCCATTCCTCGAAGGGGGTGGGGTCTCCCCGGCCGGCGATGAACATCCTAACCCTCGCCCTGGGCCATCTGCAGGAAAGGCTTGACGAGATCGATGGGCAGCGGGAAGAGGATGGTCGAGTTCTTCTCCACGGCGATCTCGGTGAGCGTCTGGAGGTAGCGCAGCTGCATCGCTGCCGGGATGGCCCCGATGACCCTGGCGGCCTCGGCCAGTTGCTGGGCCGCCATAAACTCGCCTTCGGCATGGATGATCTTGGCCCGCTTTTCGCGTTCGGCCTCGGCCTGTCGGGCCATGGCCCGCTGCATCCCGGCCGGCAGTTCCACGTCCTTGACCGCCACAATCGTCACCTTGACGCCCCAGTGCTCGGTGGCCTCGTCAATGATCTGCTGGAGCCGGGTGTTGATGCGGTCGCGGTGGGCCAGGAGTTCGTCCAGTTCCGATTGCCCCACCACGTCGCGTAGGGTGGTCTGGGCAATCTGGAGACAGGCGGCCACATAGTTGGCCACATTGATGACGGCCATGCGGGCATCCACGACCTTGAAGTAGAGGACGGCGTTGACCTTGATGGTGACATTGTCCCGGGTGATGATCTCCTGGGCCGGCACATCCATGGTCAGGATGCGCATATCCACCCGCCGCTCCACCCGCTCGATGAAGGGGATGATCCAGACCCACCCGGGACCGCGCACTCCGGCGAATCGTCCCAGGCGGAAGATAACCAGCCGCTCGTATTCCCGGCAGATCTTGACCGCTGCGGTGATCAGCCAGAGCCCGAACAGAACGATGATTCCTAAGATAACCCAACCACCGGCATCCATGGTTTTCCTCCTTTTACCAGAGAGATGCTTTCCAATTCCTCAGGTTCGATAGCGCAACCGGAGCACGAGCAGAACAACGATGCCCGGGAAGCCACCGGAGTCAGGTCTGCTGCCCCCGCGGCCGACGCACGTGCAGGAGCAGCCCTTCGATGGAAACGACCTCGACCGGTTCGCCCGCCGGGATAGGGCCCTCCTCGGAGCGGGCCCGCCACAGGGCCCCGTCCACAAAGATCATCCCCTCCGGAGCCAGGTCCTGGCGCACCGTGCCGATCATCCCGATCAGGACCTCCGGACCGGAGACGACGGGGCGGCGCTGTCCCCGAATGACGGCGTAGAGGATGAGGATCACCATAAGGAGAACCAGGCCGGCCACCAGGGCGATGGCCCACGGCTCCACCCGCAGGTACGGTTCCGTCGAATGGAAAAGAAGCAGTGAACCCGCGATGAACGCCACGATACCTCCTGTGGTCAGTACGAGGTGGCTGGTCATAAAAATATCGAAGGCGAAGAAGATAAAGGCCAGAACGATGAGGAGCACGCCGGCCCAGTTGACGGGCAGGGTGCCCAGGGCGTAGAGGCTCAGGAGGATGCAGACGCCCCCCAGGACCCCGGGAAGGGAAACGCCGGGATTGGAGAACTCGATCCACAGTCCCAGCAGGCCCAGGCTGAGGAGGAGGTAGGCGATGGTGGGATCGGTGATCACCAGGAGGAAACGGGTGATGAAAGACATCGGAAGTTCCGAAACGGAAGCGCCGGCCGTGCGCAACGTTACCTTTTCCCCAGAGGCCAGCACGACCGTCCGGCCGTCCAGTTGAGTCAGGAGGTCCCCCAGGTTGTTGGCTACGATCTCCACCACACCCAGTTCGAGGGCCTCGCTGGCAGTGGCCGAGGCGCCCTCTTTCACCGCCTTTTCCGCCCACTCCAGGTTGCGTCCGCGCTCCTGGGCAGAGGCGCGCAGGCCGGCCAGGGCATCCTGCTCGATCTTGCTCTGCAACTCCTCGGGGATTTCTTCCGGCTCGCCCTGTTCATTGATGGAGATCGGGGTGGCTGCGCCGATGCGCGTGCCCGGGGCCATGGCGGCCACATGGGAAGCGTAGGTAATGTAGACGCCGGCCGAAGCCGCCCGGGCTCCACGGGGAAAAACGTAGACGATCACCGGCACGTCGGCGTTCAGGATGGCCTGAACGATCTGGTTGGTGGAATCCATCAGACCGCCGGGGGTATCGAGGCGAAGAATCACACAGGCGGCGCCATCTTCCTGGGCCGTGCGGATGCCCCAGGAGATGTAGCCGGCCATCACCGGGTTGATTACCCCGTCTACGGTCAGCACATCCACGTGCGTTCCCTGGGCCAGGACCGTCGCGGGAGCGCCCAACCCCAGGAAAAGGAAGACCAGGAAAAAGACAACCCGTACCAATCTCCGCCGCATCGCATCCTCCTAAAACCATTCTATCATACGGCGGAAAGGAACGCAAGTTGCGGTTGCGATTTCAGGGGGAATATTGTAGAATAAGCACGCCGGCAAAGGCCGAACGGAGGACCGGGTCCGGCAGGAACGATGCCCGAGGTCGTGCATCGTCGAACAAGGAGGTCTCGGTGTCCCGAACGTTTATCTCCGCCAAGGTACGCAGCGTTCCCCCTTCCGGCATCCGTCGCTTTTTCGACATCATCGCTACCATGAAAGACGTCATCTCCCTGGGTGTGGGCGAGCCGGATTTCGTCACCCCGGCGCATATCATCGAGGCCGGCGTGCGTTCCCTTCAGGAAGGCCGTACCGCCTATACCTCCAACTCCGGCCTCCTGGAACTTCGTCTGCTCCTCTCCGACCACTTGAAGCGCCTCTACGGGGTGGAATACGAGCCCGAAACCGAACTCCTTATCACCGTAGGGGTGAGCGAGGCCCTGGCCATCTCCCTTATCGCCACCGTGGACCCCGGCGATGAGGTCATCGTCCCCGAACCGTGCTTCGTCTCCTATCGCCCTGGGGTCATCTTCGCCGGCGGCACCCCGGTGACCGTGCCTACTTTCTTCGAGGACGGTTTTCAGTTGATGGCCGATCGGGTGGAAAAGGCCATTACCCCACGTACCAAGGGCCTCCTAATGGGCTATCCCAACAACCCTACCGGAGCGGTGATGAGCCGCGAATGCCTCCTGGAAATCGCCCGCCTGGCCGAGCGCTATGACCTCCTGGTTTACTCCGACGAAATCTACGACCGACTGGTCTATGGGGTGGAGCATACCTGCTTTGCCTCCCTGCCGGGGATGCGGGAGCGGACCATCCTTCTGGGTGGCTTCTCCAAGGCCTACGCCATGACCGGCTGGCGGGTGGGGTATGTGGCTGCGCCGGCCGCCATCGCCCGCGAGATTCGAAAAGTGCATCAGTATGCCATTATGTGCGCTCCCACTCCCAGTCAGTGGGCCGCCGTAGAGGCCCTGCGCTCCGGAGAGGCCGATGTCCAGCGTATGCGGGCCGAGTACGACCGCCGTCGGCAGGTCATCGTCCGGGGGCTCAACGCCATCGGCCTGACCTGCTTCGAACCTCGGGGGGCTTTTTACGCCTTTCCCAAGATCGAGTGCACCGGTATGTCCAGCGAAGAGTTTTCGGAGAAACTGCTCTTTGAGGAGAAGGTGGCTGTGGTCCCGGGAAACGCCTTTGGAGATTGCGGTATGGGCTTTGTACGGTGTTGTTATGCTGCCTCGATGGAACAGATCGAGGAGGCACTGGTTCGGATGGGCCGCTTTGTGGAAAAGTACGGGAAATCGTGAGGAGGCGAGATGGCCGAGATCTGTGCCTACTGCGCCGGGGATGCGGTGGACCACTGCTCCTCCTGTGGGAAGCCGCTTTGCCCGGACCACACCCAAAAGGCACTGCCTTACCTGAAGTTGGGCGACCTTCTGACGACAATCTTCCGTACTCTCTTCCTTGCCCCCCGAAGGTTGCCGGACCTCCTGTTCGGGGAAGAGGAAGAAAAAACCTTCTGTCAGGAATGTTACCTGGAGAACTCCCGTCGTCGGGTGCAGGAGCAGCGCAAGTTCTTCTATCTGGTGCTGGGACTGGCGATTCTGTGCGGCCTGGTCGTTTATCTTCTGGCGCGTTTCCTCTAAGAGCCATTTGCGTGATAAGGTCTCCTGTGGTATACTTTGGCCGGCCCAGAGGCCTTCAGGCGTTTCGCTTACGGCAATAGGATGATACGGAGGCACATTTCGATGAAAAAATGGCGTCCCTGGCTCATCCTCCTGATCATCGTGGGCGGGTTGGTGGGGCTTTATTTCTTGGGACAGGTCCTGTTCGGTAGCGGCACGACCATGCTTTCGACCCGCCTGCATACCCCCAAACCCAGACCCGACGTGGTTCTGCGTTTCCGCATCGGAAGCGTGGCCATTCCCATCACCAGTACCGCCTTCAGCAGCCTGGTGGCCATGCTCGTTTTGGTGATTCTGGCTGCTTTGATTTACCGTGGTCTGGCCCGCCGCAGCGAAGAAGAACGCCTGCGCAACCCCACCGGCTGGCAGAACCTGGTCGAGTGGGCGGTAGAGTACGTCATCCGGCTTCTGGAGCCGGCCGCCGGCCGGGGCCGGTTGAAGAAGCGCCCTCTGGGCCGGGTCATCTTTCCCCTGGTGGGCACGCTCTTTCTCTTTATTATCTTTGCCAACTGGTTTAGCCTCCTCCCCGGCTTCAGCACCATCCTGGTCAAGCCGACCTTTATGCCGGTGGAAGAAGTCCACCTCGAACGGATGCCTTCCGGGGATATCTGCCCGGGCGACTGGGTCACCTTCCACGCCCTGACCGGCCAGGCCACTGCCCCGCACTATGAGTGGTATGTGGACGGCGAAAAACATGAAGTGCCCCAGGAGGAGGAAGAAAAGGCTGCCTGGCTGGACTATCTCATTACCGAGCCTCATACCGTCACCGTTCGCCTGGTGGTCTGGAACGAGGAGGACGGTGAGCGCCATCAGGCTGAAGCGACGCTCTCCCTGGTGCCCCTCTCGGGCGAGGCCGCTCAGACGGCCGGCTGCGGGACCGAGGCCCGCCCGGCGACCCAGCCCAGCGAGCACAAAGAGCACGAGAATCCTACCCTTGTCTGGCTCTTCGGCGGGGACCATCCGGGCGAACCGGTGCCCCTCCTGCGCGCTCCCAACAGCCACCTGGCTATCACCGCCGGGATGGCTGTTGTGGCTATCGTCACCGTGCAGGCTCTGGGCATCGTGGCCCACGGGCCGGTGGGTTACCTCAAGCATCTGGCCACCGACGCGCCCTGGTGGATGAAGCCGATCATGTTCCCGATTCACGTGGTCAGCGAACTCTCCCGTGTGATCTCCCTGAGCGCCCGTTTGTTCGGCAACCTCTACGGCGGCGACGTCTTGCTGGCCGTCATCTTTAACCTTCTGGCTCCCTTTGTCCCGGCCCTTTTCCTCGGCATCGAAGCCTTCTTCTACTATATCCAGGCCCTCCTCTTCTCCGTGCTGACCACCGTCTACATCGCCCTGGCGGTGGGAGGAGGACATGAAGGGCATGGGTAAACTTGGCCAATCGAGGCAAAAACAAATAAGGAGGTAGAGGACGATGTTGCACATCAAATTCGCCGCGGCGCTGGTGATGGGCATCGGCTCGATCGGGCCGGCCCTGGGCATCGGCATGGCCGTGTCCAAGGCGATGGAGGCCATCGGCCGCAACCCCGAGGCGGCCGGCCCCATCCAGGGGGTGATGATCATCGGCATCGGTTTGGCCGAGGCTGTCGCCATCTACGCCTTCGTCACGGCCCTGGCGATCCTTTTCGTCTGAGAACTACGGCCGGGAAAACCGTTGCGCCTCGGGGGCGGCGATCGTCTCCGTCTCGGGCGCACCTTGAGGTAGAGACGAGGCACAAGGTATGGGTGCACTGGGAATTGACCTGGTCAGTTTGCTCTGGCAGATCGTGGCCTTTATCGCGCTGATCTGGATTCTGAACCGGCTGCTCTATCGCCCGATTCGCCGGACCCTGGACGAACGTGCCCGCCGTATCCGCGAAGGTATGGAGGAGGCCGAACGGGCCAAGGAGCAGGCCGCTCGGGCCGAGGAGGAATACCGGGCTCGCCTGGAGGAGGCACGGCGTCAGGCCCAGGCCCTGGCCGACGAAGCCCGGGAGCAGGGCCGGTTGGAGCGGGAAAAGTTTCTGGAACAGGCCCGGGCCGAGGCCCAGCGCTTTCTGGAGGACGCCCGTCTCCAGCTGGAACTGGAACGCCGCGATGCAGCCCGCGAGACGCG
>DAOUAK010000100.1:0-18300 GCA_034433695.1 Chloroflexia bacterium | reverse complement strand
GTGCCCCCTCCAGATATTCTGCCAGCAACTCGGCCTTTTTCTTTATGCCCATCTTCTCCTCAGCATTCGCCTTCTTCCCGAGGGCCGGCCTCGGCCAGAAGGCGGCGCAGCGCTTCCAGCGCCCGGTATTGAAGGATCCGTATAGCGCCTTCGCTGCGTCCCATGATCCGGGCCACCTGGCTGTGGGTAAGCCCCTCGATGAATCGCAGCACGATGACCTGTTGCTGGAGCGGCGTCAGATGCGCGAGGGCCCGCTGCAATTCGCCGGCGGTCAGGTGTGCCTCGGCTTCCTCCTCCGGGGAGGGGAGAGACGAAGGCATCTCCGGCATCACCCGGCCCTGCCGCCGGCATCGTCGGTGGTAATCCCGGGACCGGGCTCCGGCGATGCGGTAGAGCCAGGCCAGGAAGGGCCGGCCCCGCTGCCGATAACGGGGCAACGCCTCGAGCGCTCGCAAAAAGACCTCCGAGGTCATCTCCTCCGCAACCTCCGTATCTCCCAGACGGTAGTAGAGGTAACGGAAGACGGCCGGCGCATAGCGTCGGTACAACCAGGCGATGGCCTCGGTATCTCCCTGAACGGCCCGTTCGACCCAACGGCTTTCATCCTCTTCCGTCAAAGTGTTCTCCGTCGCTTGTCTGCACCCGATATACCGCCGACCGGCGTCGCCCGTTACGGTGTGTTCGTCCACCGGCGTAACGGGAGGTCCTGGCTTGCGGTATACAGGTTGTCTGAAACTTTCAGGAGGTGGAACGATGAAACGATGGATACTTTTCCTTACCCTGGGACTGGCCGCGATGCTCGTCCTCCCGCCTCCGGCCTCTCAGGCCGAGGCAGTTTTCCCCGCTCCGCCCCGGGCCGGCGGATTGACGGCTTCTCCGCAGTCGGTAGCCTCTGCTCAGGTCATCACCCAGACGGAGCAACTGACCGGCTCTCTCCGCATCGCCACCCTGGTGGCCGGCTATTTCAACCGTCGGGTTGAGGAAATTCTGGCCCTGCGCGCCCAGGACATCGGCTTCGGCTGCATTGTTAAGGCGCTTTTCACCGCCGTAGAAGCCAACGTCCCGCTGGAGCAGGTCCTTCAGATGCACCTCCAGGGCCTGGGGTGGGGCGAAATTCGCAAAAGTCTGAACCTGCCGGCCGGAATGCCCCATGCTTCGCTGGGCCAGATCATCTCCCGAGGACGCGGCCACAACAAGGGAACCGAATGGATGCCGCCGGGCCAGGCCAAGAAACTGGGGAAAGGCAAACCCTAAGTCCGGCCGGCACTGCCGGTAGTCAGCCGGGGTCGGGGGCTACCGACCTCGGCTAACTTTTCGGAAACCCCAATTTCCTGCGGGCCTCTTCCATCACCGGCAACCATTCCGGACGGCTTTCGGCAATACATCCGAAGACTTTGCGTTCCAGCCAGTGCGGGCTGACGTAATGTCGCTCCGGACGACTTTTGCCCTCCCCCTGCCAGAAAACCATCCGGTAGGTTCCTTCCTCCTGCATCGCCGTGTGGTAGAGGAGCGCCAGTTCTAGTTCACTGAGTTCGATGGCAACGGTATAGAGCGGCCCCTTCATCGCCGGTCCTCTACTCATCCACCAGTTGGATCGAACGACGAATCGGCGCGGCCTTGCCCAGCATGATACCCACCGAGCAGTACTTTTCCTCGGAGAGGCTAACCGCCCGCTCCACCGCCTCGCGCTTTACCCCCTTCCCGTGGACAATATAGGTCACTTCGTAGCCGGTATATACGCGGGGGTGCTCGGCGGCGCGCTCGGCCCGGACCACGACCTCCAGGCCGGTCACCGGCTGGCGCTGCTTCTGAAGGATGGAGATGACGTCCATCCCGGTGCATCCTCCCAGGGCCACCAGCACCAGTTCCATCGGGGTGGGACCGGCCCCCGCCCCCCGAGCACTGTCCAGAAGGAGTGTATGGCCCGACGGCGTCCGGGCCTCGAACCGTAACCCGTCTTTCCAGACCAGGCGTGCTTCGACCATGGGCCCTCCTGCGCTTGTATGGGTAGACCGACGGCCGGATTATAGCATCTGACCTCCCCCTTCGTCAAACAGGCGCGCCAGGAGGGCCTCCAGACGGGTCACCTGGGCTTCCAGACGTTTCCACTGGGCACGGGTGGGCAGGCCCAGGTAGGAAAGGAGGAAACGGCCGGCCTCCTCGGCCGAGGCCTGGCCCAGGCGGACGAGTGTGGCGAGCCACCCTTCCCAGCCGGCCGGCCTCTCCCGGGCGATGATGCGGGCCAACACCTGGACGGTGACATCCTCACCGCCGGGATAGGCATAGACCCGCACCTCCTCACCCGACCGCAGGAGGTCGGCAATCTCCCGAAGGCCGATGTAGCGGTGCCCCTCGACGTGGTAGAGTTTACGGTTGGCGTAACGCCGGACGGTCTGCACGGCCGGCTAGCCTTCCCGCTCCTTGAGGAGCGCCTCCACCTGCGCCGTCAGGCGCTCCAGTCGCCGCTCCAGGGCCTCCAGGTCGGAACGCCGGGGGACATCCATTGCCTCCAGGAGGCCGCTCAGATGCTCCCGAAGGCGGGTCCGGACCTTTTGCAAGCGGCCTTCGCGCCGTTCGCTCACCTCCTTGAGGAGGTCGCGGGCCTGCTTTTGGGCCAGTTCTCCCCGCTCCACCAGGCGGTCGAGGAAAGCGTGCACCTCGTCGTGGGCCAGGCCCACGGCGCCTACCCCGGCCAGAAGCACCCGGCGGGTGAGGTCGAAGAGGTCTCCAGGTTTCTCTTCCGCTTTGGGCCGACGTCGCCCGCGTTCTTTTTCGCCCATCGCACACCTCCAATTCGGTTGATTGACGCATTGCGTCAATTATTAGAATACCATATCTCGAAGCAAAAGTCAAGGAGCACTGAAGCGAACGTTTGCAGCGGGGAACCAAAGGTGGGACGGTGGTGGGTGCGGGTACTGGCAAAGCGGCCACACGGTCTACCTGCCGCTGGTGTTGCCTCCTACCTCCTGGATGCGCTCTTTCCCCAAAGAGCCGCATCATCCGCGACCTGGCGGTGCAGGGCGATGTTCAGGAAGGAACGGCGCAGGTCCTCCGTCTCCAGCCGGCCGGCGTATCGTTGCAGAGCCTCGTAGGCATGGGCTAGAAGATCTTTCCACCGTTCCTCGCCAGCCCCCCGGAGGATACGGCTACAGGCCCAGGCGACGGCGATTTCCTCCGTTCCCTCAATACCGGGGCCCTGTTCAGGGAAAAGCCGGCCCAGCAGTTCCTCCGCCACCCGGCGGGCGGCCGGCAGGTCTCCCTGTTCCAGGTAGACCTCTCCCAGGTCGGCCAGGGTGTGGGCATAGGGAATCCACTGGCCCAGTTCCCGGCGGGCCCGGGCGGAGGTCTCCAGGTTCTGCCGGGCCTCTTCCAGGTCGCCCCGGCGGCGGGCCACCTGCCCCACCGTGTGGTAGAGCCAGCCGAGCAGTTCGTTGCCGGCCTCCCGGCCGATCTCCAGCGCCTCCCGGGCCAGCCGGTCGGCCTTTTCCAGATCGTCGCCCTTTCCCAGAATCGCCTCGGCCATACGGTTGCGGATATAGGCCTGGCCCCATATGTCCCTTGTCATCCGGTTCGACACATCCAGGGCCTTTTCCATAAAGGACAAGGCCCGCTCATACTGGCCGGCCCCCAGGAAGTACTCCCCGAGGCGCAGCCAGCCCACCACCTGGCCACCCATATAACCGATCTGCCGGGCCAGCGCCAACCCCTGCTCGGCGCACTCCACTCCCTTGCCGATATAGTTGAGTGTGGCATAGAGCGAACCCAGGTCGTTCAAGAGCAGCGCCTCGCCGGCCTTGTCCCCGTGGGCCTGCATCTGTTCCAGGGCCCATTTCCAGGAGCGCTCGCCTTGGGCATAGTCCCCCTCGTCGTAGGCGATCCAGCCGATGACCCGAGAAGCCAGCGCCTCCTGCCGCCAACCTTCCTCGCCAGCCTCGGCGATGACCCGGAGCAAGAGGGGTTTGGCCTGCACATAGTCGGAAAGGTCAAAATAGAGGGTTCCTTGCAGGCATAGGGCTTCCAGCAGACCCATACGGTCGCCGTACTTCCGGGCCAGGTCGGCGGCGGCTTCCAGAAAGGCAAACGCCCCTTGACGGCGCATCCGCGGCGATGCGGGTGCGCCAGATTTGCTCCACGCGGATATCGGTAAAGTCGGCCCGACTGCGTCTCAAGGCTCGCTCGATCT
The DNA here is from genome assembly GCA_034433695.1 of Chloroflexia bacterium. GTDB lineage: Bacteria > Chloroflexota > Chloroflexia > DTKN01 > DTKN01 > JASFBA01. Next base: position 14,117 of record DAOUAK010000100.1, on the reverse strand, counting down.
CTTCGCGCATCTTCTGGTCCTTTCTCGGCATTCAGAGGGTCCGATCACTCCGGAGGAGGAGACAAGGGCAAGGTGAAAGTGAAGGTGCTGCCCTCGCCGGGAGCACTCTGTACCTCGATCTCCCCTCCGTGGGCCTCGACCAGCCCCTTGACGATGTACAGGCCCAGGCCGATGCCGCTAACTCGACCCAGACCGGGGGCCTCCAGGCGGCGGTAGCGCTGGAAGATCTCGCCGATGTAGCGGGGGTCTATCCCCACCCCGGTATCGGAGACACTGACCTCCAACATCTGCGGGCGCCGGGTGCTCACGGCGGCTTCCACCCACACCGAACCGCCGGCCGGGGTAAACTTGATGGCGTTGGAGAGCAGGTTGGTCAGGATGCGTTCCACCATCATGGGGTCGGCCCAGGCGGGGGGAAGGTCGGGCGGGAGACGAGAGGTCAGGGAGATCTCCTTCTCCATGGCGGCCGGCCAAAGCATGGCCAACACCTGGGCCACGACCGCGTCCAGGTGCACCTCCGCCCAGCGGGGCCGAACCTGGCCTTCCTCCAGCCGAGCGGCTTCCAGAATGTTGTTGACCAGACTCAGAATGCGCTCTCCGCCGGCACGAATGTCCCCCAGGTATTCTCTCTGGGCCGGGGTAAGCGGGCCGGCCTGTTCCCGCAGGAGGAAGTCGGCAAAGCCGAGGATCGCCGTCAGCGGGGCCCGCATCTCGTGGTTGATGGCGGAGAGGAAATCGTTGCGCAGGCGATCGGCCTGGCGCAACTCCTCTACCGTTCTCTGAAGTTCGGCATACAGGTAAGCCCGCTCGAGGGCCCCGCCGATCTGCATCCCGATGGCCTGCAGGGTGGCCAGGTCGCTTTCGTCGAACTCTCCCGGCCGACTTCCTTGCACGTCCAACACCCCCGCCACCCGATTTTTGGCCCGCAACGGCACGGCCATCTCCGCCCGCGCCTCCGGGGAGTAAAAGGCGGACGGGAAACGCGAATCGGCCGTAACATCCGAGACCAGGATGGGCACCCCTTTACGGGCTACCCAGGGGAGAATGCCGGGCGTTTCCAGGGGGATTCGGGCTCGGACCAGGCCGGAGGCGTCTTCGTGGCCACGAGCCGTCAGGATGCTCAACTCGCGTTCCTCCACCAGGGCCAGGCTGGTTTGCAGAGGATGCATGGCGGAATGTACGCAATGGACGGCTTCCTCAAGGAGAGACGAGGGATCCATAATGCCGACGATGTGCTGGCCGATCCGATGGAGCAAATCCAGTTGCTCGGCCCGCCGCCGTTCCCGCTCGTAGAAGCGCGCCCGTTCGAGGGCCAGGGCCAGTTGACCGGCAAAGGTAAAGGCGGCCGTCGCTTCCTCCCGGCCATAGGTGTTGGGTTCAGACGTCCCCATGAGCAATAGGCCGAAAAATTCCTCCTTGGTCAGGAAAGGAACCCCGATCCAGGAACGCAGCCCTTCCACCTCAGGCCAGAGTTTCCAGGAGGGCTCCTGCCGGACATCGGGCACCAGGATGGAGCGCCGCTCGATGTAGATACGGGCCGGAAGCATCCCCGGCGTCAACCAGACCGAAAGCGGTGGTTCCACAGCCCCACGCGCCCGAACCCGTTCTACCCGGCCCTCACGCAGGAGGACCAGGAAGGCCGCCTGATAGGGCAGAAGTTGTTCCAGGCAGGCCAGGGCCTGGGTCAAAAGTTCATCCACGTTCAGTGTGGAACCAAAGATCCAGGCGATGTGCCGCATCACCTCGGCCAGGCGGCGTTGTTCCTGCTCCCGACTGTAGCGACGGGCGTTCTCCAGGGCAACGGCCAGTTGACGGGCCATCGCGGAGAGGAGACGCACTTCGTTTTCCCCAAAGGCGTTCGGACGGACGCTTTCCACATCCACGACGGCGATGACCCGATATCCGGATTTGACCGGCACGCACATTTCCGAACGAATGCCGGGGATGGCATCGTAGTAGTGGCCGTTGCTTCGGACATCGGCACTGACGTATGGCTCTCCGGTCTGGGCCACCCAGCCGGTGATGCCTTCGCCGATGGGGATGGTAAAGCCGTGCAATTCCTCCGGAACGCCGACAAAGGCCGGGTGGAGGCGCAGCAGGCCGGCCCGTTCATCCACCACCAGAAAGCCAAAGACCTCGAACTGAAGCCAGCGCTGGAGCGCCTCGACCGAGCGGCGCAACACCTCGTCGAAATCCAGGGTGGAAGTCGCCGCCAGGGCGACCTCCTGCAGGAAACGTACTTCTTCCAGACGCCGGCGCGTTTCTTCAAAGAGCCAGGTACGCTCGATCGCCAGGGCCGCCATGTTGGCCAGCGCCATCAACATGCGGCGGGAACCTTCATCCGGAGGAACGGCATCCAACACCAGGATGCCTAGCACCCGCTGCTCCGTCTTCAGTGGGATATTGGTCAATTGCGGGGGAACCGGCCCACAGCCGCTTTCCACGCGTGGGTCGGTGGAGGTGTCGGGAATCTCCAGCATCTCCCCGGTACGCAGGACCAGGGCAAAGGTGCCGAAAGAGGTGGGGATGCCCCGTCGGTTCAGTTCGGCGACCAGGTCCTCGGGAAAACCCCGGCTGGCGGCGATGCGCAGACAATTCGCCTCCCGGTCCAGAAGGAGAAGGGAAGCGTGCTCCCGGCCGACCAACTGAAAGGCCTCTTCAAGCGTCACCTCGACGATTTCCTCCAGTCGGGTGGCCCGCTGTATGGCCATGCTGGCCCGCATCAGGGCGTTTAGCAGATCCTGGTAGAACGTCTCCCGCTGGTTCATGGGTCGGTCCCATCAAACTCGAACGGTGGACATCCTGAGTATATTATACCGCCCCCCGGCTTCTTTGTCTAGAACGGGATAGTTTGCATCTTGGAACAGATTGTAGTACAATGCCGGCCGTCCGGGGCTTGTCCCCGAGGAGGTGCAGATCCGATGACCCGAACGATTGCGATTGCCGGCAAAGGAGGAAGCGGGAAAACCACCATAGCGGCACTGCTGGCCCAGTACCTGAGCCGCTACGGCACCGTCCTGGCGGTGGATGCCGACCCCTCCTCCAACCTCCATATGGCGCTGGGGATGCCCCTGGAGGCCACGGTCGGGGATATTCGCGAGGGGATGTTGGAGGAAGTCAAACGCGGCACCTTCCGCGCCGGCCTGAGCAAGCAGGAGTACCTGGAGTGGAAGATCAGCGAGGCCCTGGTGGAAGGGTCGCGGATCGACCTGCTGGCGATGGGCCGGCCGGAAGGCCCCGGATGCTATTGCGCGGCTAATAACATGCTCCGCGCCTGCCTGGACCGCCTGCAGAGCCAGTATGACTATGTGGTGATGGACAACGAGGCCGGCATGGAACACCTCAGCCGGCAGACGACCCGCGACGTGGACATCCTGCTCCTCGTCTCCGACCCCTCGATTCGCGGTATCTCGGCCGCAGCGCGGATGCAGGAACTCATCCATGAACTGCGCACCCAGGTCGGCCGGATTGCCCTGATCGTCAACCGGGTGGACGGAACGCTACCCCCGGCAGTCGAGGAGGCCATCGCCGCCAGCCACCTGGAACTCCTGAGCACACTTCCCGACGCCCCCTCCGTCCGCGAATACGACGCCCTGGGCCGGCCGCTGGCCCTCCTGCCGGAAGACGATCCTCTGCGGCAAAAAATCGTCGAAGTGGCCAGGGCGTTGGGGCTGCCATAATTCCCATCGTTAGGAGGCCGGCGATGCGTGCGCTGGTGACCGGAGCCTCGGGATTTGCCGGAAGCCACCTCTGCGAGCACCTTCTGGCACAGGGGGATGAGGTCTTTGCCCTCTGCTTTTCCGGCTGCTCCACGGAAAACCTCCATCCCATCCAGGAACGCCTGACGATACTTTCCGGCGACCTCCTGGACCGGGAGTGGACGGCCCGGGCGGTAGCCCAGGTCCGGCCCGAGGCCGTCTACCACCTGGCCGGCCTGGCTTCCCCCGGCGCCTCCTTCGCCGACCCGGCAGGGACATTGACCAACAACATTATCGCTCAGGTCCATCTCTTTCAGGCTATCCTGGAATCCGGCCTGGACCCGGTGGTATTGGTGATCGGCTCCAGCGAGGAATACGGGATGGTGCGCCCGGACGAGGTGCCGATCGACGAGGATACCCCTCTCCGGCCGGCCAATCCCTACGCCGTAAGCAAGGTAGCCCAGGATTTTCTGGGCCTCCAGTACTTCCTCAGCCACCGCTTGCGGGCCGTGCGGGTACGCCCTTTCAACCATATCGGCCCGCGCCAGGCCCTGGGCTTTGTCGTAGCCGACTTTTCCTCCCAGATCGCCTCCATCGAGGCCGGCCGGCAGCCACCGATTCTCCGCGTGGGCAACCTGAACGCCCGCCGCGACTTTACCGACGTGCGCGATATGGTGCGGGCCTATGCCCTGGCCGTGGCCTACGGCGAACCGGGGGAGGTCTATAACATCGGAAGCGATGAGAGCCATGCCATCACCGAAATCCTGGACATCCTCTTGAGCCTCAGCCGGGTGGAAGTGCGCGTCGAGACCGACTCGACCCGCCTGCGCTCCGCCGACATCCCGGTCCTGGTCTGCAATAGCCGCCGCTTCCGCCGGTGCACCGGCTGGCAACCCCGTATTCCGCTGGAGCAGACCCTTCGGGATACCCTGGACTATTGGCGGGAACGGGTGAAATAAAAGGGCAGAGGCTCGACGATCGGGGGTAAGAGATGTCCGAACTGTCCTGGCAGGAAACCACGCGGGGAATTTCCCTGAAAAATTCCTTCTGGCACCTGGATTATGACCTCCTCCTGGGCCTTTTCAACTTGACCTCGCCCCGTTTCCCCTCCTTTCAACTGCGCTGGGCTCGCTTTGGGGCTGCCTACCTTCGGGGACGAAGCCGGGGAAGCGTAGGCAGCGACGATTGCCGGCAACGGAACTGGAGTATCCAGCCGACCGAGGATCGGCATGGCCTGGGACTGCTCCTCACCGCGTCCTGCAGCGACGGCCGCCGGCCGGCCCTGGAATTCCGGGCCACCCTGTACGAAAGTTCCCCCCTCCTTATCCTGGAGGTGGCCCTGCACAATACCCTGGCCGAGCCGATCGCCGTAAGCGCCCTGCAACCGCTGGAAGTAGACCCGGAATGGGGGGGACGGGTCTCCTTGGGTCGCCCTTTCACCGGCTTTTACAGCGCCGGATGGCAATCGTGGTCACCGGCGGCCTGGCGGCCGGCCACGGCCCGGGCCCTCCATCCCCACCTGGGTCCGCTGACCGTGCCCATGCACGATGTCCCCTCCCTCTTCCCGGCCCGCCCCGGCCATTTCTACGCCGACCTGGTCGGCGTGCTGACCTCGGCAGGGGGACCGGCCCTCCTGGCCGGCCTGCTGAGCACGGCCGACCAGTTCGGCCGCCTCCAGGTGCGCCTGGGCCGGGGACAGGCCAGGCTGACCTTTACCTGCGCCGCCGACAACCTGCCCCTGGCTCCCGACGAGCACCTATCTTCCGAACGGGTGGCCCTGCTCCTGGCCGATCCTCCAGAGGGAATCCTGGAAAGCTACGCCGAGGCGCTCGGGAAGGAAATGGAAGCCCTGGTCGGAGAAACGCCTCCACAGGGGTGGTGCAGTTGGACCGCCTTCTACCAGGACCTGACCGAGGAGGATGTCCTGCGGCAGGTGGATTGGCTGAAGCGTCATCGGGATAAAGTGCCGGTCGAAGTCGTCCAGGTGGACGACGGCTGGGAGCAGGCAGTGGGCGATTGGAGGGCCAACGAGCGTTTCCCCCACGGGATGGCCCGCCTGGCCGAGGAAATCCGACAAGGCGGCTTCCGGCCCGGCCTCTGGCTGGCCCCCTTCATCGTCCATCCCCGCTCCCAACTGGCGAAAGCCCACCCGGAGTGGCTGCTCCAGGACGAGCACGGCCGGCCGGTCAACGCCGGCTACGGCTGGGGCGACTTTTGCTCCGGCCTGGACCTCTCGCTTCCGGAGGTACAGGACTGGCTGCGCCGGTTGATTTCCACCGTTACGGAAGAGTGGGGATATACCTACCTCAAACTGGATTTCCTCTACGCCGCAGCGCTGCCGGCCCGCCGCCGCCGACCGGACCTCACCCGAGCCCAGGTTCTGCGCCGAGGGCTGGAGATCATCCGGGAGGTGGCCGGAGAGGAGACGTTCCTCCTGGGTTGTGGCTGCCCCCTGGGGCCGGCCGTCGGCCTGGTGGATGCCATGCGGATCGGCACCGATGTCGCCCCGAACTGGCGGCCGCGGCAGGGCCTGATCACCCCACTGGTGCGGGGCGATCCCACCTTCCCCTCCACGGCCGGCTGCCTGCGTAACACCCTCACCCGCTCCTGGATGCATCGCCGCCTCTGGCTGAACGACCCGGATGCCCTCATCCTCCGCCGGGCCGATAGCCGCCTAACTCCGGCCGAGGTGCGCAGCCTGGTGACCGTCGCCGCCCTGAGCGGCGGGTGCTGGATGCTGGGCGATGACCTGCCTTCCCTGGAGGACGAACGCCAACGCTGGGCGGCGCTGGGCCTGCCGCCCCATCGGGGAAAGGTACACGTCCCGGACCTCCTGCAACGGGAGGTGCCGGAGCAGGTGGTCCTGGAGCGGAGCGGCCCCTGGGGAGAGGGCCGGCTGGTGGCCCTTTTCAACTGGGACGAGCGCCCGGCCGAGCGCACCCTGAAGGTGACCTCTCTGGGGATGCCGGCGGACCGTACCTATCACGGACACGAGTTCTGGAGCGGATCGTACTTTCGTTCTCAAGATGGGGAGGTTCGCTTTGTCCTGGAGCCGCACGGCTGTACCGTCTTCCTGCTGCGCCCGGTCGAACCGACTCCCCAGTGGCTCGGTTCCACCCTGCACCTCTTGCAGGGGGAAGAGGTTCGGAATTGGGCGAGCGTTTCCGGCGGGGTAGAACTGACCCTGGATGCCGGCCGGGCACTCTCGGGGAGCATTCTCCTGGGCTTTCCCTTCCCTTCCGTGCGGGTTCAAAGTAGGCCGGAAGGTGGGGTAGAGCGCCTGGAGGCCGTAGCCGAGGGAGTCTGGAAACTTTACCTGCGGACAAAAGGGGCGGAACCCCTGCACCTGACCATTCGGTGAGGTCGCGTCCGGGGCGTGCCCGCACGCTCCGGGAAAAGACAGCGATGGGCGTTCGTCGAATCATCCTGATCGTTCTGGATAGCGTAGGGGTGGGGGCCTTGCCCGATGCGGCCGAGTACGGCGACGAGGGCAGCAACACGTTGGGCCATACGGTCCAGGCCGTAGGGGGGGTGCACCTGCCGCACCTGGGCGCGCTTGGGCTGGGGAACGTCACCGACGTGGCCGGGGTGCCGCCGACTCCCCGGCCGCAGGGAGCCTACGGCCGCATGGCCGAGCAAAGCCGGGGCAAAGATACCACCATCGGCCACTGGGAACTGGCCGGCCTGATCTCCCCCCGTCCTCTGCCGACCTACCCCAACGGCTTTCCGGAGGAACTGGTGCGGGAATTCGAGCGGAGGATCGGCCGGCGCGTCCTGGGCAATTACCCGGCCTCGGGCACGGTCATCATCGAGCAACTGGGGGAGGAGCATATACGCACCGGCCGGCCCATCCTCTACACCTCGGCCGATAGCGTCTTCCAGGTGGCCGCACACGAAGAGGTCATCCCCCTCCCGGAACTCTACCGCATCTGCGAGATCGCCCGCGAGATGCTCCAGGGCGAACACGCCGTCGGACGGGTCATTGCCCGGCCCTTTGTGGGCCGGCCAGGGCACTTTACCCGCACGGCCAACCGGCGGGACTGGTCCCTGCCCCCACCGGCGGAAACGGTCCTGGACCGGCTTTCCGCATCCGGCCGGAAGGTCGTGGCCGTGGGCAAGATCGAGGACATCTTCGCCGGCCGGGGCATCACCGAGGCCGAGCACACCCGGGACAATATGCACGGCGTAGATGTTACCTTGAAATTTATGTCAATATACGAGGCCGGTCTCATCTTCACCAACCTGGTGGATTTCGACATGCGCTGGGGACACCGCAACGATCCCCAGGGCTATGCCCGCGGCCTGGAAGAATTTGACGCCCGGCTCCCCGAACTCCTGGCCGCGCTGGGACCTGACGACCTCCTCATCCTCACCGCCGACCACGGGTGCGACCCCACGACGCCCTCGACCGACCATTCCCGCGAGTACGTGCCGCTCCTGGTCTGCGGGCCGCGGGTGCGTCTGGGGGTTGCCCTGGGCACCCGCTCCACCTTCGCCGACGTGGCCTCCACCATCGCCGAGGCCTTCGGCGTGGGGCCTTGGCCGGTAGGCCGAAGTTTTCTGGGCGAGGTATGGCCGGGCGGAAGATAGGATGGGCAGAAAACGGCCGGCCCACGCACAGGTCGAAAGGGTCTCCCCCTTCCCACGATGGTGGCCCTGGGCCGTCGGCCTTCTGGCCGGGGGAATGGCCTTCCTTCTGTACCTCTGCACCTTGTCCCCCACGGTGACCTTTGCCGACTCCGGCGAACTGGCGGCGGCCGTTCACTTCCTCGATGTGGCCCACCCGCCCGGTTTCCCCCTGTACCTTCTGTTGGGCAAACTCTTCACCCTGCTGGTGCCCTGGGGGCGACCGATCGTGCGGCTGAACACCTTCTCGGCCCTGGGTGCAGCGCTGGCGGTGGGGTTATTGGGGGCAGCGCTCGTCGTGGGGCTGAATCTGGCGCGGCCGGCACGCCGGAGTGGGCCTGCATCCCGCCCCGGCAGCAGGCCGCCGTCCTCCCTTCCTCCACCTGCACCCCGTACCTTCCCCTTCCCGGCATTGGCGGCGGCCGGCCTTCTGGCCGTCTCCCGCACCCTCTGGGAGCAGGCCACCCTCACCGAGGTCTATGCCCTGAATATGGCGCTGGCCGCCGGGCTGCTCCTGCTCCTCATGTTTTTCCTGCGCCGGCGAAGGGAAGGACGTGCCGACCGGGCCGAAAGGGCGGCGGCCCTGGCCTTTTTTCTCTCCGGCCTGGGGCTGGGCAACCACCTGACCCTCCTCTTCTGGGCAGCGATGCTTTTCCTGGCCATCTGGCTGGAAGAGGGCCGGGCCTTCTGGCAGTGGCGGCGTCTCCTTCCACGGGCCGGCCTCTTCTTGCTCGGCCTAGGCATCTACCTCTACTTGCCCCTCCGGGCTGCTGCCGCCCCGCCGTTCAACTGGGGCGACCCACAGAACTGGCCCCGCTTCCTCCGGCACGTCACGGCGGCTCAGTATCGGGTCAACTTCTCCCCCGGATGGTCCACCTGGGCGAACCAGGCCGGCTTCTTCCTGCCCCGCCTCTGGGACGAATTCGGCCCGCTCCCTCTCCTCTTTTTTCCCCTGGGATGGCTATACCTTTTTCGCCGGGAAGACCGTACCCATCTTCCCCTCGCCTGGGCCACCGTCCTGGGCGCCTCCCTGGTGCTCTTCTACGCCCTCAGTTACGAAATTGCCGAGGATCAGGAGACGTACTCTATGCTCTTTTTCCTCCTGGGCACGGTCTGGATCGGGTATGGGATGGCCTGGGTTCTGGAGCGGCCGGCCGTCCGGAGGGGCCGCGTAGCCTACTTTCTCCTGACTGCCTCCTTCATCCTTCTCATCCTCTGGCCGCTCCTTTCCCATTTCCCGACCTGCGACCGCCGCTCTTACACCTATGCCGAGGCCTACGCCCGGGATATCCTGGGAAATCTGCCGCCCAACGCCCTTGTGTTGACCCGCCACTGGAACCTGTTCTCCCCGGCCTACTATCTGCAACAGGTCGAAGGCCTCCGCCCCGACATCGTCCTGGTGGATCAGGAGTTGCTACGCCGGACCTGGTATCTGGAAACACTGGCCCGCCGCTGGCCCTGGCTGGCCACGGGGGCCGGCCCGGCGCTTCCGGCCTACCGGGTGGAACTGGAAAAGTTCGAGGAAGGCCGGCCCTATGACGTTGAGACCATCCAGTCCCGTTTCCAGGGGCTGGGCAACGCCCTGATCGAGGCGGCGATGCGCCAGGGCCGGCCTGTCTTCCTTTCCCCAGAAGTGGAGTATCGTTACGGGGAAACGGTGGAAGAACGTTACATCGAGCGCCTCCTGGGGCAACCTCCGGCGGCGGATGGGGTGGGCGAGAAGTACCCCTGGTATCCCGAAGCCCTCCTCTTCCGGTTGGGGGGAGAACCGCCCGAAGCCCTCCCCCGGGTCGAGTTTCTTCAGCCGGCCCTGCGGGACGGCCGGATGCACGACGAACTGACCCGGCAAATCGTGGAGCGCTACGCCCGCTTTTGGTTCTGGTGGGGGCTGTACTGGCAGGCCGCCGGAGAATGCCCCTGGGCCGTCCAGGCCTACGAAGCGGCCCTGGCCATCTCCCCAACGATGGAGGAAGCCCGCCTGGGGATCGCCTCCTGCCGCTAAATGCAGGACAACTGCGAGCCGTTATCCTGCTATTTTCCCAGAATCCAGTACAGAAGAAGCGCCCCGGCTTCGCGCATGATGTAAAAGTCCTCCAGCGGCTGCCGGGCAAGGGGGCTTGTGTACACCGGGGCCGGATGGGCCTGAAAGCCGAGGTCACGGGCCATAGCCAGGGCACGGGCCATATGGAAGGGGTCGCTGACCAGAAGGATGGAAAAGGCCCGGCGGGGCGCAAGCAACTGCCAGGCCCCCCGCAGGTTTTCGAGGGTGCTCCGGCTCTCTTCCTCCACCAGGATGGCTTCATCCGGGACACCCTGGGCCCGGGCATAGGCTCTGCCGACGGAAGCCTCGGAGAAAGGGTCGCCGGCGACAGAGCCACCCGTCAGGACAAGGAGTGGAGCATAGCCCTCACGGTAAAGGGCGATGGCCCGGTCGAGGCGGGCCTGGAGGACAGGGGAGGGCCGGCCGTTCCATTGGGCGGCCCCCAGAACGACGATGGCATCGGCCGGGACGAGTTCTTCCCTCTGGCTCTGCTCCCGAATCCACAAGCACAGGCCGAAGAAGCCGAGGAGGATCACTCCGGGAATGATGAGGAGAAGGAATTCTTCCCCTCTTTTCCGAAAACGCAGCCGAGGTCTTTCCCGCCTCGTCCAGAAAACTCGACCCATTTCGCCCCCCGCTTCGGCATCTTCGGCCGGCCCTCTCGTCCGGCAGCGGCGACAAGGAGGCAAACCTTCACCCGCATTTTACCCGATTCCCGTCTCCATCGTCAACCGCTTGCCTGTCTCCACAAACGATGCTATACTATTCCCTGGTTCTGCCAGGAGCGCTTTTCCAAAGAGGAGGCCACCTTGATCGCCGGTGTGGAGGTCAAGCCCCTGGTCAAGCACGCCGATGACCGGGGCTATCTGATGGAAATTCTGCGAGCCGATGACCCGATCTTTTCCCAATTCGGGCAAGCCTATGTGGCGATGAACTATCCGGGCGTCGTCCGGGCCTGGCACTGGCACGAACACCAGGACGACTATTTCTGTGCCGTTCAGGGGATGATCCAGGTAGCCCTGTACGACCTGCGGGAAGATTCTCCCACCTGCGGCGAATTGAACGAATTCTTCCTGGGCGAACACAACCCGATCCTGCTCAAGATTCCCCGGGGCGTGGCCCACGGCTACAAGACGCTGGGGGTGGTTCCTTCGCTCCTCCTCAACTTCCCTACCCGGCCCTACCGCCCCGAAGAGCCGGACGAACGCCGTTTGCCCTGGAACACGGAGCGCATCCCCTACACCTGGGAGACGCGTTTCCGCTGAATCGGATGGGGCCAATCGGGCTTTTCCTGCCGGGAGGATGCGGATGGCGGAAAGAAAGCGATGGGAGAGGTATGAGGAAACCCGATGGCGATGGCAACCTGCTTGGCCGGAAGCGGAGCCGGCCGTCCCCCGAAGGCCCAGGCGGAGAAGACGTGTACTCTGGAAGTGGCTCCTTCTGCCGGCCGTGCTGGCCGGCCTGGCCCTTCTCCTCCTGGGCCTATGGGCCGGGGTCGAACTGCACTTTCGGGGACGCATCTTCCCCAACGTCTATATCGCCGGCGTCGCCGTAGGCGAGATGACCCCCGAGGAGGCCGAAAAGGCCCTGCGCCTGCGCTATGAGGGCCTGGCTCCGAACCCCAGTCCCTCCTGGACACTGGCCCGGCCGCTGACCCTGATCTACGAGGAGCGGGCCTGGCAACCCACCGCCGGCGAGATCGGCCTGGAGGTGGCCTGGTCGGTGGCCATAAGCGAGGCCCTGAGCATCGGCCGGCGAGGCTCCCTCCCGGAACAGTGGAGCGAACGCTGGCAGGTCTGGACAGGGCGACGGGACATCCTGCTCCCCCTGGTCCTGGACGAGGATGCCCTGCGGGGCTATCTGCAACGCCTGGCACAAAAGATTGACGTCCTGCCCCAGGAGACCACGCTGGTGGTGGAAGGAACGCAGGTGAGCCTGCGGCCCGGTCGGTCCGGCCATACCCTCCTTGTAGAGCCCACCCTGGCGGCCATCCGGGAAAGACTGGGCCGGCTTTCCCCGGAGCCGGTAGCGCTGGCCGTGAGTACCTTCAGGCCGGAAATCGGTGAGGAGGAAGCCCGGCGGGCGCTGGAGACCGCCCGTCGGATGCTCTCCGGCCCGGTGGTCCTCCGTCTTGGGGAGCGGGTCTGGACCCTCACCCCGCTCCAGATCGGCCAGATGCTCCGGGTCGAACGGCGCTCGGACCCGGCCGGCCCGGTGCTGGCCGTAGAACTGGATCCCAAAGTCTTGCGCGACTTTACGGAGAAAATCGCCGCCGAAGTGCGCGTCCTGCCGCGCAACGCCCACTTTCGCTCCGTCGGCGGGCATCTGGAGGTGGCCGAAGAAGGGGTCCCCGGCTGGGAACTGCCGGTGGAGTCCACCCTGGAAGCCATCTACGCCGCCGTCCTCTCTCCCGATAAGCGCGAAGTGGCCCTGACGCTCCGGGAAGTCCCGCCGGCCATCACCAGCGAGACGATCCGCGATCCCCGTTGGGGCATCCGCGAGGTCGTCGGGGTCGGCGAAAGCCACTTTGCCGGCTCGCCCCCCTACCGGGAACACAACATCGTGGTCGGCGCCCGCCTCCTGGATGGCATCCTCATCGCCCCCGGGGAAACCTTCTCCTTCTTGGAGCACATCGGCCCCATTGACGAGAGCCAGGGCTTTGTCGAGGGCTATTCCATCATCGCCGAGCGGACGGTGCGGAATGTCGGCGGAGGCATCTGCCAGGTTTCCACCACCGTCTTTCGGGCTGCCCTGATGGCCGGCCTGCCCATTATCGAACGCCACCCCCACGCCTACCGGGTCAAGTACTACGAGCAGAACTCGATCGTCGGACTGGACGCCACCATCTTTGTCAGCACCGGCACCGACCTGAAATTCCGCAACGATACCCCGGCCTACCTCCTCATGCAGTTCGAGGTCTACACCGATACCGACACCCTCTACGTCTACCTCTACGGAACCAAACCGAACCGCGAGGTGGTCCTGGATGGCCCCTACTTCTCGAACTGGACGCCGGCCCCGACGGATCCGGTTTATGTCTATAACTCAGAGTTGCCCCAGGGATACGTCCGACAGACCGACTGGGCCGTGGACGGGGTGGACGTCGTCGTGTACCGGAAAATTCTGGTGGACGGGAAAGAGGTCCTCTCCGAGCCGATCTTTAGCCCCTACCGGGCCTGGCCGAACATCTACGAGGTGGGGACCAAACCCTAGTACCGTTGAACGTTATACGTTAGATACGCCTCCGTCGGGAGTGCCGAAGGAGAAAGGGGGTGATCGACCGGGCACGTTTCGGGAAAAGGCTTGGGTTGGAAAAGCAAAAGGAGGAATCCGATGAAACGGCCCGTAGCGGCAAGGCACACCTTGTTCTTCCCTCTGGTTCTGGCGCTCCTGCTGGCGCTGCTCCTGGCCCCGGCCGGAGCGCAGGGCCCCGAGGGGGAGTGGCCTGGACGTCCGCCCGTAGGGCTGCCCGAGCAGAGGCCCGTCTCCGCCCCCACCGCCCTCTCCTGGCAGATCGAACGGGTGGACGGGAAGACCTTCTCGGAGATGGGCCAGCGGAGTCTGGCGCTGGACGCCTCGGGACACCCCCACATCGCCTATGGGCAAGACCACCTCTACTACGCCCGCTTCGACGGAAGCGCCTGGCATCTGGAGACAGTGGACCCCTCTTGGGGAGTGGGCCTCTACACCTCCCTCGCCCTGGACACTTCCGGCCGGCCGCACATCAGTTACTATGACGACACCAACGGCGA
>DAOUAK010000099.1:0-2078 GCA_034433695.1 Chloroflexia bacterium | reverse complement strand
GAGGAGCCGGTGGAGGTCGAGGGGTCGGTTGTGACCACGCTCCGGGCCTATGAGGAGTTGCAGACTCTGAGCCATGGGGTGGACCGGTTACCGGAAGACTAGTCCAATCGTCCGCTTCTGGCGATGATGGATGCCGTGATCCTCTGGATTCACCACGGTAGCGGCCCGGGCCACGAGGCACTGCGGGAGGATTACCTCCGCCGTAGTGTGGAACTGGTGAAAAAGTTTGAGGAGAGAAAGGTTCCGCTGGTCAGTTTCACCAGTATGCCCCATCATCGGGAGGTGGTCCATACCCTTCTGGTCCTGGTCTGTCAGAAGGAGGAGCAGAAGGCATCTTGCAACGATTGCCGCGATCCGGGTCAGAGGTGCCTGCCCTTGCAGAGGTTACAGGATCGCCACCTCTTTTCTTTCCTGAAGGAAGGGGAACGCTCGGCCCTGTTCCGGCCGATCTACCGGGGAAATCCTGCCTGGCGATTGCCCCGCGAGGCCCCGTATGATCCCCGACTGGTCTTTTTCTACCTCAACACCGGCCCGGAGATCGCCCGCGTGGAGATGCCGTTCTGGATCGCCGAAACCGGCCTTCTGCCGACCGTCCACGCCATCCTAATGGACCAGTGCCGGCCCCGGCGGGCCGAGACGGTGGGCTATCCCCTGGCCCTCACCCTGGCCCATCGGGAGGCCGTTTTGACGACCCGGGATCGCCAGTTCATCCAGTGGCAGATAGAAGAAGCCCTGGCCCGCCGGGGTATCTACCTCTCCCCTTCACCGAAGGCAGAAATGAAGTAGGGGCGAGGCAGGCATGTCTCGCCCGTCCAGGGGTGAGACATATCTCGCCCGTACAGGGGCGCGCCTGCCCCTGCTCAGGAGGAGGGGTTGCCCCTAGTCATCCGGGACGCCATAAGGAGGACGATTTCCAGCGCCACCTGGACCAGGGTAAGAAGGGGGACGGGGGAAGGATCGAGGTGGCCGAGGACATTGTTCAGGGCCTGCTCCAGGATCGTGTGTACCTCCTGGTGCAGGGGCGAGTTCCGGACCGGCTCCTCCTCGGAGGCCAGCGCCTGCTCGAGCAGGCCCAGGGGGAGGAGGCGGAGGTAAGGCAAGACCTTCCGGCAATCCACCACCTCGGCGACGGTAGCCGCGCGTTCCTGAAATGCACCGCTTTCCAGCCAGCGAGCGGTGGCTTCGATCAAGAAGGGAGTGGTGCGGAGGTGGTTTTCCAGGGGGGAACGGAAGGGGTTATCTGCTCCCAGGAGGGGCGCAATTTGGCGGTAGAAGGCTTGCCACAAGGCAAAGGCCTCTCGGTCCCCGTCCAGGCTCTCCCGCAGGAGTTCGCGGTGGCCGATGTCGGCCGGCCGCGTGTCTTCGATGTCGGGTACGGTGAAGAGGGGTAGTTCGGGGACGATCACATGTACCTGGCCGAAGCGACGGGCATAAAGGTAAGCCGGTGCGCCACAGCCGAGGAGGCCGGCCGGGTCGGCGATTCCCTGGGCCGAAAGCGCCGCGGCCATTTCCCTCAGCGTGGGCAGGCGGTACACGCCGGGGGAAAGGCACGGGGCGAAGGGGAGTTCGGCTTCCCCGCGATGGGTGGGCAGCCCGCGACGTTCCCAGAGTGCGGGGAGGTGCGGAGCCAGGTGTGCGGCTTCTTCCGAGAGGAAAGCATAGGCTCCACCCAGCAGGGCGTTGTGGAGTGGAACGAGGGCTTCGGGCCGGAAGTCGTCGAAAAGCGCTTGAAGGGCCCGGGTTTCCGGCAGCGGCCGTTCCCAGGGCCAGATGGGGTCGTCGGTGGGAAAGGTCCACTCTACCTGTTCCCCTTCCGGCGGGCGAAAGTGTCGGCGGGCATAGTTCGCCAGGTCCGGGGGGCGGGTGAACCAGCCCTCGTTGCGTCGGGCCCCGTCCGGGTCTACGCAGGGCAGAAGGAGCCAGCGAGCCGAGCCGAACAGGTCTTCTTTTTCCAGAATCAGGCGGGCCAGGTAGAGGGTGACGATTCCACCCAGAGGCTCGTCGGGTTGAGGGAAGCCGTAGACCAGGATGCGACGGGGCCCCCGGCCGACCTCCGATCCCAGTAGGGGCAGGGCGTG
>DAOUAK010000098.1:0-18003 GCA_034433695.1 Chloroflexia bacterium | reverse complement strand
TGGTCTACCCGCTGGTCGAGCGGGTACGCTACTCTTCCCTCTTTGACCATACGTATCCAGGCCAGTGCTACGAGGACGGCAACATCACCATCTACAGCGGGGCTCAGGTCAACGACAACCCCACCGACCCCAACGACGACTCCTGCTACTATCCCACGCCGACACCCAACCGCACGCCGGGCACTCCTACCCCCACGCCCCGCTGTGTCCGGGTCTGCGGCTACACCGACTATGACACCGGCATGCGCGACCTGCGCTGGAGCAACTTCACCCCGGGCTGGCTGTGGTACGACCGGCATGACGGTTACGACCTGCCCTGGCCGCAGCGCCGCGTCAAGTCAAATGATAATGTCACCGAAGCCGATCCGTTAGCTCAAATGATCATGTCACCGGGACTTCCTCCGGCCGGCTGAGAAATTGTGTATAGTGTCAAACGGACATCCTCCTGACCGGGAACGGCTCCCGGTAGCTCAAGGTATGGACATCGTCCCCGGCCGTGGTGGAGCCAGTAGTCGAGGACCAGGTCTCCTTCCAGGGAACCGGGGCGCTGTTCGTCCCAGGGCAACCGAAGCATCGGGATATTCTGGGCAAGCCCCGGGCTCTGGGGAGGCCATCGCCGTAAGCGAGGTCGGTCCTGGCTGATCCGACCGGTAGGGACGAGGCATGCCTTGCCCGTGCCCCAGCAGTTGTTCCAGGCGGGGCGTGAGGCGCAGTTCCCCATCCCTGGCCAGGTGCCTGGCCGTGGGGAGCAAGGCCGGTTGCAACCGTTCCGCACAAGGGTAGTCCAGGGTTTCGGCAATCCCCTGGACCGCATCCCGGAAGAGGGCGTTGTAGACCGAGCCGCGCTCCCGAGAACGGCGTTTCCGTTCCAGGTCGGTGTGCATCAGCCGGATGAGGGTCTTCCGGTCCAGATAGGTGACGGCCTCCATCTCGTCCAGGGGGTTTCCCCTGGTCCTTCGGTCGGCAGCCAGATAGCGAGGCCGCATGATGCGCAGATACTTCCGTCGCTCACGAATGTGCATCATTCCCTCATCGGCTCCTCCGGTGACATGATCATTTGAGCCAATCATAGCACTTCGGTGATATTTTAAGTGAGCTAACGCGGAGGGTTGCGAAGCGCGAAGGGTTGTAGTACAATAGAAGAGCAAGCGTATTTTGGTGGAGAGTGTCCCCGGAGGTATACCGATGGCCAGAAAGAGGGCAGCGCATCAGGAAATTGCCCTGGAAGTGGTTTGTAACATCGGTCGGGCGGTAGCGGCCGAGATCGACCTACCCTCCCTCCTCGAACTGATCTACCGTGAAACCGGCCGGGTGATGGATACCGATTGTTTCACCATCGGACTGTACGACCCGCTGGAGGACGCCCTGCGTTTTGACATCATCTACGACCGGGGCGAGCGGCTGCCGGCGATGGTTCTGCGCAAGGCCGAGGGGTGGGGACTGGTCGGGCAGGTCTTTGAAAGCCGGGCCCCATTGCTCTTCTCCGACCTGGCCGAAACCGGAGTGCCCCCGGAAGCCATCCCCCTGGGGGAGGTTCCCCGTTCCTGGCTGGGTGTGCCCCTGATCGCCCGCGAACGGGCCATCGGGGTGATGTCGGTGCAGAGTTACGAGCCCTCGGCCTTTAGCCCCGACGACCAGCACCTCCTGGAGGCCATCGCCAGCCAGGCCGCGGTAGCCCTGGAGAACCTCTTCCTGCGCCGCGAACACGAACGCCGGATCGCCGAACTTTCTGCTCTGAACGAAATCGGCCGGGCCATCATCACCACGGCTCGCCTGGAGGACATCCTGGAGACCATCTACCGCGAGACCAGCCGGGTGATGGACACCTCCAACCTCTATGTGGCCCTGTACCACCCGGAGGAGGAAAAGGTTACCTTCGACTATTTTATGGAAGACGGGAAACGGATCTACCCGCAGGCCCTTTACCTGCGCGATGGCGGGCTGACGGTGCACATCGTCCAGACCCGTCGGCCGATCCTCCTGGGGGAGGACCTGGAACGCGAACTGGCCGAACTGGGCATCCGGCTGGTGGGCCGGCCGGCCAAGTCGTATCTGGGTGTGCCGATGCTGGCCGGGGACCGGGTGGTGGGTGTGATCGCCGTGCAAAGCCCCGACCGCCCCCGGGCCTACGACCGCCGCCACCTGGACCTCCTGAGCAACATTGCCAACCTGGCGGCGGTGGCTATCGAAAACGCTCGCCTCTTCCAGGAGCGCGAACGGCGCATCACCGAACTTTCCATCCTCAACGAGATCGGCCGGGCCGTCTCCTCCACCCTGGAACTGGACCAACTCCTGGAGGTCATCCACCAGCAGGTCAACCGCCTCTTTGACACCACCAACTTTTATATCGCCACCTACGAGGAAGGCACCGATGAATGGACGCTGGCCTTTCAGATCGAACGGGGGAAACGATTGCCCCCAACCACTCACAGGGTGCAGGCCGGCCTGACCGGCTATATCATCCGCAACCGCAAGCCGATCCTCCTCCGTAACCTCCAGGAGAACCTGGCCTTCAAGGAGGAACAGAATATTCCCCAACTGGGCGAGCAGGCCCTCTCCTGGCTGGGCGTGCCGCTCCTCGCCGCCGATAAGGTGGTCGGGGTCATGGCCATCCAGAGTTACGAGCAGGAGAACCTCTACGACGAGGAGGACCTGGCCCTCTTCTCCACCATCGCCGGCCAGGTGGCGGTGGCCCTGCAAAATGCCCGGCTCTTCCGCGAACTGAGCGAACGCCTGACCGACTTTTCCATCCTCAACGAGGTAGCCCAGGCCATCCTTATGGCCGAATCGGAAGAGGAACTCCTCGCTGCCATCCACCACCAGGTAGGACGCGTGATGGATGCCACCAACTTTTACGTTGCCCTCTATAACCCGGAGCGGCAGGAAGTTGACTTTGCCTATTTTGTAGAAGAAGACGGGCTGAACCGCCCTCGACCTCATTACCCTCTATCCTCGGGGGGGCTAACCGTCCACATTATCCAATCTCGCGAGCCACTTTTCCTGGATAGAGATGTAGACGCCCGCCTGGCCGAAAAGGGTATCGTGGGCAAGGGCCGGCCGGCCAAGTCGTATATGGGCGTCCCTATGCTGGTCGGTGACCAGGTCGTCGGGGCGATGGCCGTGCAGAGTTACGAACGGGAGGAAGCCTTCACCCCCCGCCATCTGGCCCTCTTTACCAACATCGCCACCCAGGCCGCCCTGGCCATCCAGCGGCTCCGCCTGCGCGGAAGCGAATCGCGCAAGGCCCGTCATCTGGCCATCATCGGCGAGGTCAGCCGTAAGGTGACGGCTATCCTGGACCTGGACGAACTCTTGCGCGAACTGGCCCGCTCCATCCAGTTGGGCTTTGGCTTCGATAACGTCGCCGTCTTCCGTGTGGACGAGCAGACCCAGGAGGCCGTGCTCGGCGCCCTGGTGGGGAGGTACGCCGGGATCATGGACTGGGGCTATCGCCAGCCGCTCAGTGAGGGGCTAATCGGCTGGGCCATCCGCAACGGAAAGACGGTCCTGTCGAACAATGTGCTGGAAGACCCGCGCTATGTCCGCGGCTTCGACGCCGAAGAACGGACCTGCTCCGAACTGTGTGTGCCGATCTCGTTTGCCAACCGGGTGATCGGCGCGCTGGACATCCAGGCCGAGGAGAAAAATGCCTTCGACCAGGAGGATGTGGCGGCGATGGAGACGCTGGCCGGGCAACTGGCTGCTGCCATGCGCAACGCCATCCTCTTCCGGGAACGCGGCGAACAACTGGCCAACCTGAACGCCCTCAACCGGGTCATCCAGGCCACGGCCACGGCCATGCGCCTGGAAGATATGATCACCGCCCTCTGCGACGTCATTGTGGAACTGATGAGCCCGGACGGCTTCTTCATCGCCTTGCGTGACCCCCAGACCGGAGAACTCAAGGCCCCGCTGGTGATGGACGAGGGGGTCTTTTACCGCGACCTGGTCCTGGGGGAAAGGGGTTTTACCGGCTACCTCCTGCAGACCGGAGAGCCGGTCTTTATCCGCAACATGGTTGAGGAGGCCGCCCGATACCCGGTGGAGCGTTCGACGATGGGCGGCGGCAAGCCGGCCGCCACCTGGCTGGGCGTGCCTCTGCGCTCCGGAGAAGAGGTCATCGGGGCCATCGTGGTGCAGAGTTACCGTCCCTTTGCCTTCGACGAGCAGGACCTGAACTTTCTCCAGGCCGTCTCCAGCCAGATTATCGTCGGCCTGGAGAAGGCCCGTCTCTTTGAAGAAACCCAGCGGGCCCTGGAGGAACTCCGGGCCGCCAACGAGCAGCAGAAGCGGCTGCTCGACATGGTTCGCGAACTTTCGACGCCGCTGATGCCCATCGCCGAAGGCATCCTGGTCCTTCCGCTCGTGGGGACGGTCGACTCCCAGCGTGCTACCCAGATTATGGAGGTGCTCCTGGAGGGTGTGACCAACCAGCGGGCCCGGGCCGTGATTCTGGACATCACCGGGGTGCCGGTGGTGGATACCAGTGTGGCCAACTACCTGATCCAGGCCACGCGGGCGGTGCGCCTGCTGGGGGCCGAATGCATCCTGGTGGGAATCACGCCGGAGGTGGCCCAGACAGTGGTCGGGTTAGGGGTAGACCTGGGTGGGTTGGTCACCCGTAGCGATCTACAGGGCGGGGTGGAGTATGCCCTGCGGTTGCTGGGGCAGCGCATCGTCAAGCCGAAGCGTTCGCCGGGGCCGGCCCTTCCTTCAGGCCCAGAAGTTCGTACACCTCCACCGGTTCTTCCCGTCCCTTGACGAAAATGGCGCCGAGGGGGCGCACCTCGACCCACGGGGCCACCTCCCGGTAGGCCATGTGGCTGAGGAGAACCTGCCCCCCCTTGGCGTTTTCCTGGAGACGCTTGGCCAGGTTCACGGCGTCGCCGATGGCCGTATAGTCCAGCCGTTCCGGCGAGCCGATGTTGCCGGCCACCGCTTCCCCTACGTGTACCCCCACCCCGAAGCGAAAACTCGGCCGGCCTTTTCTTTCCATCTCGGCGATACGCCGCTGCATCTCCAACGCGGCCCGCACCGCACGCAGGGCGTGATCGGGCTGCGGTACCGGCACGTTGAAGAGGGCCATCACCGCGTCCCCCATAAACTTGTCCAGCGTCCCCCCCTGCTCCAGGATGGCCCGAGCGGCCACGGTCAGGTGGGCGTTGAGGATGTCTACCAGTTCCTCCGGCGCAACGCGTTCGGAGAAGGAAGTAAACCCCCGCACGTCGGCAAAAAGGATGGACATCACCCGACGGGTTCCACCCAGCGGGAACTGCCCGGTCGCCGCCATGCGCAACGCTTCCTGCACGACCGAAGGGGCCAGATAGCGGTTCAGCGTCTGCTGCAACCGGCGTTCCTCCGTCAGGTCTTCCACCACCATCGTTGCGCCGATGGTCTTTTGCCGGGCATCCTTGAGCGGCGTCACCTGCAATTTGAGCGTAACGTGCCCCCGACAGGGCAGGATGCAATTGATCTCGTAATCGCGCAGGCGGGCCTCTTCCTTGATGGCCTTGAGCACGACCGAGCAAAGTTCCCGACCGGGCCTCTCATCGAAGAGTTCGTAAAAGCGTCGGCCCTTGGCCTCTTGCAGGGGAAGGCCCAGAATCTCCTCGGCCGCCCGATTCCAGGTGGTGATGGCCGCGGCAAGGTCGGTCGTCAGGATGCCGCTATCCACGCTGGCGAAGATGTCCTCCATATAACTTTTGATCTCGGTGATCTCCCGAAGGGTGCGCTGAAGGTCATCGAAGAGGCGCGCATTCTCGATGGCAATGGCTGCCTGGTTGGCAAAGGCCACCAGGAGGTCCAGGTCTTCCCGGGAGAAGATACCGCTCTGGATGCGGTTGTCCACATAGACCACCCCCAGGAGGCGCTCCCGGACCCGCAGGGGCGCGGCCATGATCGAACGCAGGCCGAAGTAGATGACGCTCTCCCGGTCGGCAAAGCGGGGGTCGGCACTGGCGTTGTCGGTCAACAGCGGTTGTCCCTCGCGGGCTACCCGTTCGATCACCCCACGGCTGACCTGGAAATCCCGGCCTTCGACGGTCGTCCGGTCCATATTTCGGGCCACGGCGAAGCCCAGTTCGCCGCTTTGAGGATCCAGGAGCGCAATGAACCCCCGTTCGGCCCGGGTCACGGCGATGAGGCGATCCATTACCAGTTCCAGAAGCGGGGATAGAGAAAGGGTGGAGTTTAGCACCTGGCTGATTTCGTACAGGGTGGACAACTGGTTACGCTCGCGGCGGGTACGGGCAATATCCTCGCGGAGTGCCTGCATGGCCGGCTCCAGGCGCTCCAGGAGGAGGCAACTCTTCCGCAACGCCTCCTTGACCTCCGGCAGGATTTCCGGTGACCCCGAACCTCGGGCCGGAGATTCCAGAAGCGCCAACAACTCCTTTTTGAGCGTCTGGGCCTCTTCTTCCAGCGAACGAACCTGGGACTGGGTGAGGTCTTCCATCTCCGCCTCCTCTACCGCGTCACCACCATCTTGGTGATTCGGCCACCCGGATCCACGACCACCCGCGTCCACTGGGGAATTCGGGTGCCGTCCTCGGCCTCCAACTCCCGTCGGGAAGTGAAGAAGAGGGCCTCGGGGTCGGGTTCGGCCCGGTTCAGGACGGCCCGGCATACACTGCAGACGCCGGTCGGACAGCCGGCCCGCAGGTCCACCTCGATCTCTCCTACTTCGGCGTCCTGGTGCAGCCAGGCAATGCTCCGCCGGACCCGTTCCACCAGGTCCTCGGAGAGTTGATGGAGGGCCAGGGTCTTGGCGTGTTTTCCGCAGAGGAGGGGAGGGGAGAGCCGTTCGGCCGTGCGGGTGGCCGATTTGAGCCTCGCCTCTACTGCCGGAGATGTCCCCGGGGAAGCCAGTGGGTCGCCGTAGAGGACAAACTCCAGGAGTGTCTTCATGTCGTCCCCGTCCAGGTAGCCCTGACGGGCGTACATCTCCCGGGTCAGGTCCACCTTGGCCTGGAGCAGGGCATCCCCCAGACTTTCCCCGGCCAGGACGTGTTGCCAGAAAAAGTATCCCAGGAGGTCGGCATCGGCCAGCGGTGGGATAGAGACGCCGTAGGAGATCATCGTAGAGCCGACAACGCCGAGGGCACCCTCGGCCAGAAAGCGCAAAGCCAGGGAAGAGGTGGGCGTCTTCCCCAGAATATAGGCCCCGTAACAGGCCTCCGTGAAGACCACCAGGCCCTCGACCTGGCCGGCCGGGATCTGCTCCGGAGTAAAGGCTACCGGCATCAGGGGTCCTTCTGCCGAGATCGTCAGGTCGCGCTGGCCGTACCAGTTCGGGGACTCGGCACTGCCGTGCAGGTTAAAGTAGGCCAACGGGACGCCGGCCAGGAGGAAAGACGGAACACGTTCCGGCGGGCAAAGGTGAAGCGGCTCCTCTCCGAGCAGCAGGCGAAAGACCTCCTGCGAGGCCTGAGCCCAGACCTGGGCGGCAAGGCCGAAGCGACGGCGCGGTAGAGACGCGCTCCTGGGGAATGACCCGAAGAAGGGAAGCCAGGAAAAGAACATCCCCAGACAACCCGAGGGCGGAGCCTCCGGTCTCTCTCCCCGCCGCCGGGCTGCCGCCCGTTCGAGCAGGGCCACCAGCAGACTCTCGCTACTCTGTCCACCGTCGGGGAAACGGCCCGTGGCCCGCTCCGGGATCAGGTAGGTCGGATCGCGGGAGGCGTAGAGGTTGTCGGAAAGGACGACCTCATCCACATCCTGGCTGGGGTTCTCCAGCCGGGCAAAGGGCAAAAGGTCATCTCCCCCGACAAGCGAGAGGTAGACCAGGTCCAGGCCCTCCTCGGCCAGCCGGCGGTCCAGGTCGTCCAGGAAAGCCTTGATCTGCTGGGGATCACGGGGGTCGGGCCGGGCCAGTTCGGGGTAAGGGGGGCGGTCCAGGTAGACCAGACGGCCAGCCACCCCCTGTTGCTCCGCCGCCCGGGCCAGTTCCTGCAGGGCCAGGTCCACCCGGACCGCGCCCTCGCCGAAGCGCGTCCGCAGGCCTTCTTCCCAGGCCAGGAGCACCTCGGCTGGCCGCCGTTCCCGGGCCGCTGGATGGGGAGATGGCGCGGGCGGCGCCTCTCCCCCCAGCAGACGCCGGTGAACATCCTGTACCACCGCCTGAAAACGGCGCAGGTCGGGATCGTCGGGAGGTGGCGAAGGGGGCCGGGTAGGTCGGGTCCACAGCCGGTCGGCGTAGGAGGCGAGTTCGCGGGCCGAATCCGACGTAGGGGCGAGGCCTGCCTCGCCCCTACCCTCCCCCATTTGGCCGGCCATGGTGAGCAAGGACAGAACGCGCTCTGCCTCTACGGGGGAGGCCGATTCGGGGGGGGAAATCTCGGGTGAGGGCGGGGGAGGAGGCAAGCCGGGCATTTCGCCGAAGAGGGTCCGGGCTCGCATGTCCTCGGGGTCCCAGGCCCGGGCCTCTTCCCAGAGGCGCCGGCCCACTTCGACCTCCCCTTGCAGGAAGCGGCCGGCCGCGGCCAGGAGCAGGGCGACGAGCGGCCGGGGAGTCCGCTCCAGCAACGGCCGCACCAGGCTGCCGGCCTGTTCCCGCAGGCCGGAGAGGAAAAGCGCCGTGGCGTAGGCCAGGCGCAGGTCATCGCGGTCGGGGTCGCTCTGCAGGGCGTTGGCATAGGCTTCGCAGGCCGGCTGTGCAAGTCCCCGGCGGAGGTAGAAGCGCCCCACGCAGGCCGGCGTGAAGGCGGGGGGAGGCACCGGCCGGCGGGACCTCCGGGAGAGGGCCTGCTGCAAAGCCTCCCGGACTTCTTCCGACTCAGGGGCATTTTCCCAAGCATACCCCAGGACCCGAACCGCTGTCTCCAGGTCCCCCTGGGCCAGGGCGACCACCCCCAGACCGCTCCACGCCTCGGCACATTCTGGGTCCACGGCCGTCACCAGGCGAAAACGCTCCCGGGCCTCTTCCCAGCGTTCCTGCTCCAGATGGGCCTGGGCCAGCAGGAGGTGGGCCCGCAGATGGCCGCGCCGATGGGCAAGGACGTGTCGGCAGAGGGCGATGGCTTCCTCCACCTGTCCCATCTTCAGGGCCAGGTCGGCCGCCTGGCAGCAAAGATAAACGGAGGTCACCTTGTCTTCTCCTGCAGACGAAGCAATTCCTGGCGCACCCGGCCGATCTCCTGATAGATTTGCAGTTTCCGGTCCGGTCGGGAGGAGAACGTCCCACCCGTTCGGAGGTGGTGCTTATAGAAGGCCAGTTCGGTGGTCAGGTTGAAGAAACGGCCCAGGAGGCGGAAAGCCTTCCAACCATGGTGCCGCCACATCCAGAGACGGGTCCTCACCCTTCGGCGAAGGGAGATGAGGGTCTGCCGCTCGGCCTCGGCGATGAGGCCGGCATCCACCTCTTCCGCCAGTTCCTGGCGCAACCAGCGCTGTTCCTGCTTCCAGGCCAGGAAAATGACCACTAGCATCAGGATGACCCCTCCCCAGTCCCCGGTCAGCGCCAGGAGAAAGCCGGACGGCCCCTGCCCGACGCTCAGGTTGTGGAGGGCATGAAAGGCCATGCCTACCCCCAGTCCCAAGGGAAAGAGCAACACCCAGCATCGCGGCCGTTTCGACTGGCGGGCCAGCCCCAGACAGACCCCGGTAAAGGCGGTGAAGAGGGCATGGTTGAGGCCAAAGGGCAGAATCCGCAGGAGGACGATTTCCCATTCCTCCAGGGCAAAGAGGTAAAGCACATTCTCCGTCAGGGCAAAGCCCAGGCCGACGGTGGCTCCGTAGAGCAAGCCGTCCATCACCCCATCGAACTCATGCCGCCACAGGAAAAAGATGAGCAAAAGGGCCAGCCCCTTCAGGCTTTCTTCCACGGCGGGGGCGATCACGCCGACGGTGAAACGCTCCGTCGGAACGATCAAGGCATCCGTCCAGGCAACCTCGAGGATAACGGCCAGAATCGGCGCCGGCACCAGGCCGTAGAAAAAGGCCCCCAGAAAAAGTCCCCAGGGCTCCTTTTCATATTTGTCCAGCCACCAGAGGAGGGTAGCGAAAAAGATCGTCGAGGCAAGGGTAGCCCAAAGCATCTCGACTCCAAAGAGCGCCCCGTAGGGGCGTCCGGACGCCCCTACGGTATTCCCCGACGACGGTAATCTTCGGCCCGAATCAGGATATGGCGGCAGAGACGACGGTCGCAGATTCGGGAACGGATGCGCGGCTCGATCTCATCCAGGTCGCGGTTGGTCGTGATCACCGTGGGCAGGCGATAGTTGTAGCGGTAGTTGATGATCTGGTAGAGTTTTTCGCCGGCCCAGGGACTGGCGTTCTCCGTGCCCAGATCGTCCAGGATCAGGAGATAGACGGTCCGCACCGCCTCGATGCGCTGGTCGAAGCGTACCGGGCTGGTGGGAGCATAGGCCGAACGCAGATGGTCCAGCAGGTCGGGGACGATCGTAAAGAGCGTCTTAATATGGCGGCGGACGGTCTCGTTGGCGATGGCGGCGGCCAGGTGAGTTTTGCCGCAGCCATAGTTCCCCGTCAGGAAAAGCCAGCCGCTGGGGTTCTCGGCATAGGCGCGGGCGGCCCGGTAGGCCTCGGCCACGCCGGGGACATCCGGGTCGAAGGTCTCGAAGGTCTTGTCGGCGAACGGTTCCAGGTTGCTCAGGCGCTGCAACTCCTGGTAGTCGCTTTCCTGGAGTTCGCGGAGTTTGCAGCGACAAGGGACCAGGTCGGAAGAACCATCGGAGGCAACCTTGACCAGATAGCCGGCTCCCCGGCAGATCGGACAGGCCGTTCGGCGTCGGGGAAGTTCCAGCGCCCATTCCGGAAGCGCAAGGTCCGGCTTCGGCCGTTCCGGCCGGGCAATCGGGATGTCCAGATCTTCGCTGCCGATGCGTTTCATCGCCGCCCTCCCGCTCCGGGTACGGGCGATGGGCCCGCTGCCTCTTCTTCCCTGGGGGGCACGTCCCCCGGGTGGTTCCTTCTCGAGATCCGCATCATGCCGACCGGGATACCGGCGCAACTCAAGGTTTTCCCTCCCTATCCGCCTGGAGGCCGACATCCTCGTGGGGGGGATGGGGCCGCTCGTGCCGGTCCGCCCTCTCCTCCCCGAAGAGGTCGGCGTACTCCCCCCGGGTATATTTCTCAAAGTCTATGGGCCGTTCGCGCCGGCCGGGCTTTTCTCCCCGCCCTTCACGGGCCCAGCGTTCCAGGATGGCCCGGATGTAGCGCCAGTGGCGGCGGTTGTGGGCGACGGCTTCCCGAAAGGCCTCCCCGATCCAATCCGGCGGATAGAGCCGGGCCGCCTCCTCCAGTTCCTCGACCAGGAGGGGGGGTACCAGGCCGATGTTTTCTTCATATAGCCGGAAGATGGTAGGCATCTCCAACCGGACCGTTCCGGCTCCCTCCAGGGGCGTATCTTTCAGGCGCTCGGGCGACTGGCCCAGTTCCTCGGCCAGGCGGCGGTTGGCGGCGGTGTTGAGCATATACCAGCTTTCGGCATGTCCGCCCCGCTGCACCACCAGGTGCAGAAGCGTCCCCCGCGCCACGGCCCGCTCCAGTGCCCGGTCCAGACGTTCCTCCGGTGTCATTTCGCTTCCTAAGATGGCAAGACCCTCGCGCAACACCGAATCCCGGCGCAGTTCTTCCCAACTGACCAGCCGGGGGCGTCCTGATTTCGTCCCCGTTGCCTCCTGGGCGGCTACCAGGCGGAAGACGGTCAGGAGCACCTTGAGTTCGGCCACCTCCTGCACCTCGGCCAGAACCCGGGTAAAGAGTTCGATGGGCAGAGGAATGGCGTCTTCGCGCCGGGTAGAGAACCCGGAAAACGGCCCGCTCATGGATATCCTTCTTCCTCGCGGTAGCGTTCCAGGCTGGCAAAGCGCGTGGTCTGTTCAAAGAAGCGCAGATACGCCTTTCCGGTAGGCCCGTTGCGGTGTTTGGCGATGTGGATTTCGGCGATGCCCTTTTTATCGGTGTCGGGATCGTACATATCCTCGCGGTAGATAAACATCACCACGTCCGCGTCCTGTTCAATCGAGTTCTTGACGACAATATCGTTGGCCACAAAATTATATAGTCCCGGCACTTCTGCGTCAAAGACTTCTTCGGTGCCACAGGGGGTGATTTCCACAACTTCATCCCAGTAAATGTCCGATGTGGCCAGAGCCTCCAGGACGGGGTCAGGCATCAACTCGGCAATTTGGCGCATACGCTGGCGGCTAATGCCGCTTTTATGACGGCCCGTTCCATTATGTGCCCAGCCCATGTGCCGGTGAAACGTACGAAGGCTCCATGCGCGCTCTCTCCGGGCACGCTCGACTTCTGCCCAGGCCTCTCTGGGAATTACCCCGAAATTCGGGTTGGCCACGACACCCTCGAGCGTGCAAAGGGCCTCCTCGGCCAGGCGACTCTTGCCGCCGAAGATACCCACCCGGTCCAGGAAGCGCCGTTGCATCTCGCACCCCTGGATATGCAGTTGAAATGTCGGGCGGTATCCGGGTTTGCTGTTGATGCGGATCGTTGAAATGATCCCCAGGCGCAGAAGCAGGTGCTGCAATTGTGCAACCAGTGTCCGACTCGTCGAGGCATAAAATAGGACGTACCGCCGTGGGCCTGCGCGGCTAATTGACCCGTTCGTGGCCCACAAGTGCCGAAGGAAGAGGGCAATCTGGTCTGTAGAGAGCCGGAAAACCGGTGCCGGAATCGTTTTTTCCGAAGAACGTTGATCGAAGATTCCCAACTCCTGAAGCCATTCGGCGATGGGGTTATGTACCTTATGGGTCAAGTGCCTGTTTGCGCTCAGGTACAAATGAAAGCAATTTCCCTGTTGCACACGACGCGGACGAACCGGGAAGGCGCGGGTAGCACAATGTTCCACCATGCTCAGGCAAGCCGGGTCCGAACTCGTGTATTGCAGGATGTGGTGCGCCAGATAAGAACCATCGCCGATCAGGTGGGCCAGCAGGACAATTCGGTCCGAATCTATGTCCACAGCCTGGTATCCATCAGGGATGCATAGCGGTACGGCGATTCGATCTCCTACTCGCAATCGATCCAGTCGGCACCACCCCTGCAATTTTCGGAAAGGATGGTTACCGCTGGCGCGGATGGTTCGCCCCGTTCGGGTACGCAACTGATAGACGGGCATCGTCCCGGTGCGCCAGGCTTTGCGCATGACGGCCCGCCGGAGGCGATAGTGTTCATCCAACGCCAGGACAGGTACCGGTTCCCCCTGTACGGCGATCTCACGAATCGGGGTCAGCATGCCTGTGTCTGCCCGCATGATCAGGGTGTCCCCGGCCAGGCAACCGCTCTCGCGCAAGTCGGCCAGCATAGGGATATGGGGGGTGCGGTGTTCCACGGAACGAGAAAGTTGGGAGATGGCCAGCACCGGGACATCCAGTTCGCGGGCCAGGCCCTTGAGGGCGCGGCTGATCTCGGAGATTTCCTGCACCCGGTTTTCGGTACGCCGGCCCTGGATGAGTTGAAGGTAATCCACTACCAGAAGTTCCACTTCCTGCTCCGCATGGAGACGGCGGGCCTTGCTGCGCAGTTCGGTGATGGGGATGCCGGGGGTATCGTCAATGAAGATGGGCGTCTCCGATAGCCGGCCCATCGCCTCGGACACCTGCTGGAACTCCTCGTCGCTCAGGAAGCCCTGGCGCAGGCGGTGGGAGTCGATCTCGGTCTCCATAGCCAGGAAACGCTGCACCAGTTGTTCCCGCGACATCTCCAGGCTGAAGATGCCCACCGGGATGCCCTGGTGGGCGACGTTCAGGGCCACCGAGAGGGCCAGACTGGTCTTGCCGGCCGTCGGGCGGGCCGCCAGAACGATCAGGTCGGAACGCTGAAGGCCGCCCAGAATGCGGTCCAGGTCGTGAAAACCGGTGGGCACCCCGATGACGCCGCTGTGGGTGGCCCGTAGTCGGCTGAGGTGGTCAAAGTACTCGGAGGTTACTTCGCGAATCGGGACGAAATCGCGGGTCACCCGCCGCTGGGAGATGGCAAAGATCAGTTCTTCGGCCCGGCTGAGGGCTTCGTCCACATCCTCGGGCGCCTCGTAGCCGATGGCGGCGATCTGGCCGCCGGCCGCGATCAGCCGACGCAGCACGGCGCAACGCTCGACGATGCGGCCGTAATACTCCACATGGACCGGTGTGGGCACGGAATCCACCAGGGCGTTCAGGTAGAGCACCCCGCCGACCGCTTCCAACCGGCCGCGTCGCTCCAGTTCGGCCGCCACCGTCACCAGGTCGGGCGGCTCCCGACGCTGGTAGCAGGCCAGTTGGGCCTCGTAGATCCAGGCATGGGCCTCGCGGTAAAAATCCTCCGGCGAAAGCCAGGGGGCCACCGAGATGATGGCGTCGCGGTGAATCAGGATGGCTCCCAGAACGCTGCGTTCGGCTTCCAGATTGTACGGGAGTGGCGGCGTATGCGTCGCCTCTACCTGTCCCTCCATCGTTTCCCTCGCTGAGGGCATCCGGCCGGCCGGGCGTTCGATCCGGACGCTCCTGGTACGGGCGGGTTCATCAGCCGTTCCCTACGCCTCCGGCTCGCGTTCGACGACGACGTTGACCCGGGGTTCCAGGTCCGGATGAAGCCGGATGGGGATGGAGTAAATGCCGGGCCGGCGAATCGGCTCGTCGATCTCGATTTTGCGCCGGTCTACCTCCACGCCGAGTTTTTCCCGGATGGCTTCGGCGATGTCGGCGCTGGTGATGGTGCCAAAGAGCAGGTCCTGTTCGCCCACTTTCGCCCGGAAGGACAGAGTCAGGTGATGGAGTTGCTCGGCCAGGGTCTGGGCCTGGGCCAGGGCGCGCTCCCGGCGGCGTCGTTCGGCCTCCTGTTCCTCCTGGGCCTGCCGCAACGCCCCGGCCGTGGCCGGCCGAGCCAGCCCTCGGGGAAGGAGATAGTTCCGGGCATAGCCGTCGGCCACTTCCTTCACCTGGCCGGCCTGTCCTACCCCCGGCACGTCTTGGAGGAAAATCACCTTCATCGAATCACCTCGTTATCTCTATGCACGACCTTGCCCAATTTCTTTCCAGTCTAACACATTCTCCCCCCTCCGTCAAACGCTGCATCGGTTCGCAAAATACCCAAATACACAACTTGCGTTTTGGGTGGAATCGTGCTATAATGAAAATAGAGACCGTAGCTCAGTGGATAGAGCGCAACGCTGCGGACGTTGAGGTCGGGAGTTCGACTCTCCCCGGTCTCGCCTGTGCATCCGGGCCTCCGCCGGGATTTCCCCCGGACGGAGGCCGAATTTTGTCGCCGAGGCGAAGGATGATCCCCCGCTCCGTCAGGATGCGCCCACACCACGGATGGGGAGGAGTCGCTTATTGCCGCCGGGGCGATCCCCTGGCGACCTCCCTGTTCCCGGCCTGCTCCGGAAGTTTCCCCTCGGCCCTTAGCCGGCGGTAGCACTCCTCACAATAGACCGGACGGTCCTCGCTCGGCACGAAGGGTACGGTGGCCTCGCGCCCGCAGGCGGCGCAGATAATGGGGTATTCGATCGGCTGATCGCGTTCCTGCCGGCGCCGGCTCCGGCACTCCGGGCAGCGCCGGGGCTCGTTCAGGAGGCCCTTGTCGGCATAAAAGGCCTGCTCGCCGGCCGTGAAGACAAATTCGCGGCCGCAGTCCATACACCGCAGAACGATGTCCTTGAAGATCACCCTGTGTCCCCCGGTTCGGGTCTAAATGCCCGATACCCCACGATAGACCCCAAAGACCTTGCGCAGGACGTCGCAGATTTCGCCCAGGGTGGCATAGGCCCGTACTGCCTCCAGGATATAGGGCATCAGGTTCTCCGTGCCCCGGGCGGCCCGCTCCAGGGCGGAAAGCGTTTCGCCTACCCGGACGTTATCTCGCTCCCGGCGTACCCGGTGCAGCCGTTCCAGATGCCGGCGCTCGGCTTCCTCGTCCACCCGCAGGAGAGGAATCTCCAGTTTCTCCGGCATCACATACTCGTTGACCCCGACGATGATACGCTCCTTTTCCTCGATCTCTTTCTGGTAACGGTAGGCGCTTTCGGCGATCTCCCGGACGAAAAAGCCCTTCTCGATTCCGGCGATTACCCCGCCGAGTTCCTCGATCCGCCGGAAGTAATCGTAGCACTGTTCCTCCATCCTCCGGGTCAACCACTCCACATAGTAACTTCCGGCCAGCGGGTCGATGGTGTTGGCCACGCCACTTTCATGGGCGATAATCTGCTGGGTACGGAGGGCAATCGTGACCGCCTTCTCCGAGGGCAGCGCCCAGGCTTCATCCAGCGAATTGGTATGGAGCGACTGCGTCCCGCCCAGGACGGCGGCCAGGGCCTGGATGGTCACCCGGATGACGTTGTTCTCCGGCTGCTGGGCGGTGAGAGAACAGCCGGCCGTCTGGGTGTGGAAGCGCAGAAGCCAGGAGCGCGGGTCCTGCGCACCGAGTTTGCGCATCTCCCGCGCCCAGATGCGCCGCGCCGCCCGATACTTGGCGATTTCCTCGAAAAAGTCGTTGTGGGCGTTGAAGAAGAAGGAAAGGCGAGGGGCGAAATCGTCGATCTTCAGTCCTCGCTTCAGGGCTGCCTGAACGTAGGTTAGCCCGTCGGCCAGGGTAAAGGCCAGTTCCTGGACTGCCGTGGCGCCGGCTTCGCGGATATGGTAGCCGGAGATGGAGATGGTGTTCCATTTCGGCAAATATCGGCTCCCAAACTCAAAGGTGTCCACCACCAGGCGCAGGGAAGGTTCGGGCGGGAAGATATACTCGTTCTGGGCGTGATACTCCTTGAGGATATCGTTCTGGATGGTCCCGCCCAGTTTCTCCATGGGAATCCCCTTTTTCTCGGCGGCGACGATGTACATGGCCCAGAGGACGGCGGCCGGCGAGTTGATGGTCATGCTGGTGGTGATCTGGTCCTGGGGGATGCCGTCGAAGAGGATCTCCATATCGGCCAGGGAAGAGACGGCCACGCCGCATTTGCCGAACTCGCCGGCGCACAGAGGGTCGTCGGTATCGCGGCCGTACAGGGTGGGGGTGTCGAAGGCGACGGAGAGGCCGGTCTGTCCCTGGGCGAGGAGGTATTTATAGCGCTGGTTGGTCTGCTCGGCGTTGCCGAAGCCGGAGAACTGGCGCATCGTCCAGAGCCGGCCCCGGTACATCGTGGGGTAGACTCCGCGGGTGTAGGGATACTGGCCGGGAAAACCGATTTCCTGGAGGTAGTCGATGTCGGCGATGTCTTCGGGGGTATAAAGGCGGCCGACTTCGGCGCCGGAAGTGGTGATGAAGCGTTCGCGCCGCTCCGGAGCCCGTTCCAGGTGCGGTTTCAGGCATGTCTCTTCCCATTCCTGGCGGGCTTGGCGAATCCGTTCCAGTTCCTGGGCATCGAACATGGCGGCCTCCTGAGAGATCAAGCCAACACCGGTCTTGGTATTGTACCCGATTCGGCCCGGGGATGCAAATCGTGTGGACAGGCCGGCGCGGCCGTGTTATGATAGGGCCAGCCTGGCGAGAAAAGTGCAGGAGGAGGTGCATCATGGCCGAAGAGATGCGAGAGGAGCCGGGGCAATCGTTCCTGACCAGAGGCGAGGCCGGCCGGCCCAAACGCCTGTTGCGCTCCCGTCGGGATCGGGTAATCGCCGGGATCTGTGGTGGGGTGGCGCGCTATATCGGCCTGGACCCGGTATGGGTGCGCCTGCTATGGATTTTCCTCACCCTGATCACCGGTGTGGCGCCGGGGGTGATCTTTTACCTGGCAGCCATCTTTATTATCCCAGAAGACAGAGGGGAGGAGGCAGAGGTCGTCCGCCGGGTTCCCGGCAGCGTCCTTTGGGGTGCATTGCTCGTGCTGGTCGGTTGTTACCTGCTCTGGCGGACGTTCTGGGGGGAGGTGATCGTCCGGTTTCTTCCGGGCTGGGTGGCGGCCTGGGATCTCGCCTGGAGCATTGTGCGGGGCTCGGCGGCGGCCGTAGTGCTGATCGGGCTGGGGCTGCTCCTGGTCCTGGGCGTTTCCCGGCGGGGGGAGGCAGCCCCGGCTCTGGCCCGTTCTCGACGGGAGCGGATATTGGCCGGCGT
>DAOUAK010000097.1:0-10505 GCA_034433695.1 Chloroflexia bacterium | reverse complement strand
GGGAGTCGAGGAAAGGCCGGATGGAGAACCCAGGTAAAGGTAGACTTTGCCCTGCCACAGTCCATTGGGGTAGGCCGGTGCCCCGATCAGGATATCGCTATAGCCATCGCCGTTGACGTCGCCGGCCGTCGTTACGGAAATACCGAACCATTCACTGGCATTTTCGCCCGTCTCCGTCCAGTCCGGAGTTGACGGAAGGCCGGAAGGCGAACCCAGATAGAGGTAGACCTTGCCTTGCTCCGCTCCGGCCGGATACGTATAGCCCCCGATCAGGACATCGGCGTAGCCGTCGCCGTTGACATCGCCGGCCGTAGACATGGAGAAACTAAAACTGTCGTCGGAGTTCTCGCCAGTGGCCGTCCAGGCCGGGGAGGAAGAGAGGCCGGAGGAGGAGCCCAAATAGAGGTAAGCCTTGCCCCGGATGTCCCCGCTCGGGTAGTGGGAAGCCCCGATGAGGACATCGCCATAGCCATCGCCGTTGACATCGCCGGCAGCGACGGCCGGAAGGCCGAAGAGGTCATCGGTGTTCTCGCCGGTTGCCGTCCAATCGGGAGTCGAGGAAAGGCCGGATGGAGAACCCAGGTAAAGGTAGACTTTGCCTCGTTGGGTCCAGTTGGGAAAACCATAGGCTCCGACAAGGACATCATCATAGCCGTCTCCGTTGACATCGCCGGCCGTGGCTATGGAATACCCGAAGCGGTCGGCGACATTCTCTCCGGTGGCCGTCCAGGCCGGGGTAGAAGCGAAACCATCGGCAGAGCCCAGGTAGAGATAGACCTTCCCTCGTTCGTTTCCGGCCGGGAAGGCGAATGCCCCAACGAGGAGATCGGCGTAGCCGTCGCCGTTGACATCGCCGGCCGTGGCCACGGAGAAGCCGAAGGCGTCATCGACGTTCTCTCCGGTTGCGGTCCAAGATAAGGAAGGGGAAAAGGCTGACTGGATATCGGCCGGCGTACCGGGGTGGACGGCTCTCCCCACTTCTCGTTGCGAAGCAATGGCTCTGGTGGGTGAGGGTTGGGACGCGCCGGCCGGCGATGGAGGGAGGGAAATGGCCAGCCAAGAGATGATCAGAAAGAGGGAAAACCATCGAAGAAACACCGCCATTCGAGACATCTGAAGACCTCCTTGCAACGCCCGACAACCTCATTGGTGTTAGTTCCGCATCCGGGTAGGGCGGAATCTCTAAAACTCAGTATACCACAGATTTGGTTCTATGGCAAATCATGCAAAAATCGAGGAACGCCGTTGCGGGCACAGCCGCACATGTTGGGGGTTCACATTCGACTTGGGGCTCCCATCCGGCCTGTCCGGAAAACCGTAGGCTGGCCGTAGGGAAAACGCAAGTTTGCTATACCCACGGCCGGCCGGATGTATGCTATAATAATACTAATGAGGAAAACGATGTCCGCTCGCTTGCGCCGTCTTCTCATCGCCTTGGGCCTGCTTATGCTCCTGCTCCTGGGGGCAGGGGCAGGGCTTTACTTCTGGCTATGGGCCGATCTCCCCTCCCTCGAAAACCTCGGCCGGCATCTGGCCGTACCCAGCAACAAGGTGTACGATCGCTACGGCCGGCTCCTCTTCGAGATGCCGGCCGCCGGCGGCGGAAGCCATACTCCGGTTCCCCTGGAGAAAATTCCCCTGGCCCTGCGTCAGGCCACCATCGCCGTGGAAGATGCTTCTTTCTACCAGAACCCCGGTGTGGACTTCTGGGGCATCCTCCGGGCCCTCTGGATCAACCTGACCCAGGGCGAGATTCGGGCCGGTGGCAGCACCATCACCCAGCAGGTGGTGCGGAATCTGGTGCTCAGTCCGGCCGAACGCTCCGAACAGACCCTGCGCCGCAAGTTGCGCGAGGCCACCCTGGCCTGGCAGATGACCCGGCGCTATTCCAAGGACGAGATCCTCGAACTCTACCTCAACGAGGTGTACTACGGCAATATGGCCTATGGCGTGGAAGCGGCATCCCGGGCCTATTTCGGCAAAAGCGTGGCCGACCTGGACCTGGCCGAGTGCGCCCTCCTGGCCGGCCTGCCCCAGGCCCCGGCCCGCTATAACCCCCTGGAGCACCTAGAGGCGGCCAGGGCCCGCCAGGCCGTCGTCCTCGACCTGATGGTCAAGCACGGTTACATCACGGCCGAGGAAGCCCGCCTGGCTAAGGAGGAACACCTGCACTTTGCCGCTTCCCCCTTCCCTATCCGCGCCCCTCACTTTGTGATGTACGTGCGCAACTTTCTGGAAGAGACGCTGGGACTGGAACGGCTGGAACAGGGTGGTTTGAACATTTACACCACCCTGGACCTGGATATGAACGAAACGGCCCGCGACCTGGCGCGCTATCGTCTGGCTCGCCTGGCCGAATGCAACGGGCGGCGCGAAGTCTGCCCGCCGGGAGGCCACAACGCTCGCAACGCCGCCCTCGTAGCCCTCGACCCCCATACCGGCGAGATTTTCGCCATGCTCGGTAGCCCCGATTACTTCTCGGCCCGCATCGACGGAGCCGTGAACGGCGCGACCTCTCTGCGCCAGCCCGGTTCGGCCGTCAAGCCGATCACCTATGCCGCCGCCTTCGAGGGAGGAAAGATGACCCCGGCCACGGTGGTCTATGACCTGCGCACCGCTTACGTTACCGAACGGGGCATCCCCTACATCCCCTTCAACTACGATCTGCGCTTCCGCGGCCCGGTGCGGCTACGCGAGGCCCTGGCCTCGTCCTATAACCTGGTGGCGATCAAGGTCCTGGACACCATCGGGATGGAGACCATGCGCTCTCTTTCCCGCCGGCTGGGCCTGAACACCCTGGACGATCCCGACCTGGGCCTGGCCGTGACCCTGGGCGACGGGGAGGTGCGCTTGCTGGACCTCACCGCCGCCTACGCCGCCTTTGCTAACGGGGGCCGCCGGGTGTACCCCCAGGCCGTTCTCCGCGTCGAGGATGCCGCCGGCCGGGTTCTCTGGTCGGCCCCGCCGGGGGTAGGCGAAGCGGTGTTGGACGAGCGTGTGGCCTACCTGATCACCGACATCCTGAGCGACGACCTGGCCCGCATTCCCACCTTCGGCGAGGGGAGCGTGCTTCAACTTTCGCGGCCGGCCGCCGTCAAGACCGGCACCACCTACGACTTTCATGACAACTGGACCATAGGCTATACCCCCGACCTGGTCGTAGGCGTGTGGGTCGGCAACGCCGATAACGAGCCGATGTTCCAGGTCACAGGGGTGAGCGGGGCCGCCCCCATCTGGCATGACTTTATGGAAACCGTCCTCCGTGGCCGGCCCGTCCAGGAGTTTCCCCGGCCGGCCGGCCTGGTCGAAGTCGAGGTCTGCGCCCTCTCTGGCCTTCTCCCCAACCCCGATTGCCCCCATCGGGTGAAGGAACTTTTCCTGGCCGGAAGCGAGCCCCACGAGGTCTGCCCGATGCACCAGCGCATCGCCATAGACCGGGCCACGGGCCTCCGTGCCACCGCCGATACGCCGCCGGAGCGGATTGTGGAGCGCGTCTATACCGTCTTCCCGCCGGAAGCCCAGGCCTGGGCTGCCGAACAGGGCATCCCCCAGCCGCCGCCGGCCCCAGAGGATACCCCTCTCCTGGCCTGGTCGGGGAACGAGCCGCCCCTGGTGATGACCGGACCGGACCAGGGGGCCGC
Organism: Chloroflexia bacterium; assembly: GCA_034433695.1. Taxonomy (GTDB): domain Bacteria; phylum Chloroflexota; class Chloroflexia; order DTKN01; family DTKN01; genus JASFBA01. The sequence continues at coordinate 6,864 of DAOUAK010000097.1, read as the reverse complement.
CTACCGCCTGGACCGAAACCTGCCCCGCGATGCCCAGCGCATCCGGGTCGGGGCTCGGCCGGGGAACGGGGCTGTCCTCGTGGAGGTGACACTTTGGGTGGACGGCCGGCCGCTGGCCCGCTTCCAGAAGCCTCCCTATCAGGTCTACTGGCCGCTGGAGCCCGGTCCCCATACCTTCTGGGCCGAGGGGGTGGATAAGGGTGGGGCCCGTGTCAGAAGTAAGGAAGTCCGTATCTTTGTAACTGAGTAGGACCCCAAAGGAGCATAACCGATGCGTAGCCTGAGCAAACGAATTCCGATCGTCCTGGCCCTCCTGGGCATCCTGTTGACCGCCTGCGGGCCGGCACCTACCCCGACCCCCACGCCCGAGCCCCTTCCTCCGCCGCGCCTCCTTACGCATACGCCGGCCCTGGGCGAGGAACAACCGCTCGATGCCCCGATGGAACTCGTCTTTGACCAGCCGATGGACCGGGCCAGCGTAGAGGCCGCCCTGTCCATTACCCCCACGGTGGTCGGGAAATTCACCTGGCGGGACGAGCGTACCCTGGCTTTCACCCCCGAGGGTCGGTGGGAGCGCGGCCGGCGCTACCGTGTGACGGTCGCCGCTACGGCCCGCAACGCCGAAGGGACGCCGATGGAGGAGGCCGCCACCTTCGACTTCAGCACGGTGGGCTTCCTCACCGTCAGTGCCGTCCATCCGACGCCGGGCGTTACCGAGGTTCCTCCCGACACGGCCGTTACGGTGGTCTTCAACCGGCCGGTGGTGCCGCTTACGGCGATCGCCGGGCAGGCCCAGTTGCCCGACCCGGTTACTTTCATGCCCCCCGTGGCCGGCAAAGGCGAGTGGCTGAACACTTCGATCTATATCTTTCGGCCGGAGGAATCTTTCCTTCCTTCCACCGAGTACACCGCCCGTGTGGCCGCCGGCCTGACCGACACGACCGGTGGTGTCCTGGTCGAGGACTATACCTGGAAATTCACCACCATCCGGCCGGCCGTCCGGGACTATGCCCCTCCCAGCGACTTTTCTTACCTTTCTCCTTACGGCGTAATCACGGTAACCTTCAACCAGCCGATGGACCACGCCTCCGTAGAGAAGAACTTTTCCCTGAAGACGGCGGGAAAGGAGGAAATCCCCGGCACCTTCCGCTGGTACGGCGGGGAAAAACCATCTTCTCCGGAGAAGATGGTCTTTGTGCCGGACCGGCCTCTGCCCCGGGGCACGCGCTTTATCGCTACGGTGGGCGCCGAATCCAGGGCCCGGGGAGGGGGAGCCGGCCTGGGCCGAGCCGTGGCCTGGCAATTTTCCACCGTTCCGGAGCCGCGCCTTCTCAAGTCCAGTCCCACGGATGGCCAGGAGAACTGGCCCGTCTACGGCAGCGTGAACCTCTACTTCGCCAGCCCGATGGATACCGGGGTCTTTACCCGTTACCTGAGCATCAGCCCGACGGTACCCCTGACCAACGTCTATGTTTACTGGTATGACTATAACACCCAGGCCGAACTCTATTTCCCCAAGGAGCCGGCCACGGCCTATGCGATCATCCTCGATGCTGCCATGCCCGACAAATATGGGGGAGCGCTGGGCCGTACCTACCGCATCCGCTTCACGACCGGCAATCTGGACCCCTACGCCGTCTTCAACGTCAGCGGTAATCTGGCCTCGGTGAACGCCTATACCCACACCATCCTTTACGTCAATCACCTCAACGTCTCCCGGTTGGACCTGGCGCTTTACACCCTGACCCCCAGGGAGTTTATGCAGATCAACGGCTTCGGCGGCTGGGACTATTGGTACAAATACACCCCTCCCGAAACGAACCTGATCAAACGCTGGTCCGTGGAGGTCAGCGCGCCTCCTAACAAGTCCACGCTGACCCGCCTGGAACTGACCGACGCCGAAGGGAACGATCTGCCCCCCGGCCTCTACTACGGAGAACTTACGGCTCCCGAGGTGCGGCGACGCTGGCCTGAACAGAAGCCGGAACGCTTTATGCTGGTCCGTTCGCACATCCACCTCGTCCTGAAACAATCGCGGGACGAGACGCTGGTCTGGGCCACAGACTTCGCCACCGGTCAGCCGGTTCCCAACCTTTCTCTGGCCCTTTACCCCGCCCTCCGACCGGCCCGCGAGGGTTCCACCGACGAAAACGGCCTGTACATGGCGACCGACCTGCACCGGGATAACCTGTGGGACCCCTTCTTTGTGATGGCCGGCCGGCCTGGCGAGGAGAACTTTGCCCTGACCTTCAACGCCTGGTCCGACGGCATCAGCCCCTGGGATTTCCGTGTGGACTCGGAGTACTGGGCCACCGGCTACGTGGGTTATCTCTATACCGACCGGCCCATCTATCGCCCCGGACAGACCGTCTACTTCAAGGGCATCGTCCGGGCCGACGACGACGCCCGTTATACTGTACCGAAGGATTTCCGGGTCCAGGTGCGTATTTCCGATCCTCAGGGCAAGGAACTCTTCAACAAGGAAGTTTCCCTGAGCGATATGGGCACCTTCTACGATGAACTGAAACTGGACGACGAGGCTGCTCTGGGGACCTATTTCCTGGAGATGCAGGCCCCTGCGTACAATTTCTACGCCAGCACCTCCTTTATGGTGGCCGAGTACCGCAAGCCCGAATTCCAGGTCCAGGTGACCACCGACCGCCCTGCCTACCTCTCCGGCGATACCATCCAGGTGACCGTCGAGGCCACCTACTACTTCGGCGGACCGGTGGCCGATGCCCCCGTGCACTGGAGCGTGCTGACCACCGATTACCATTTCACCTACCGTTGTCCGGCCGGCCAGCCCTGCCCCTGGTACGACTTTAGCGACGCCGACTACTGGAGCACCTATTACGAGGAAGGCTACGGCGGCTACGGTCAACTCCTCGCCGAAGGAGATACCCGTACCGACGGCAGCGGCCGGGCCACCTTCCGCGTTCCGGCCAACATCGCCGAGAAGGTGCAGAGCCAGAACTTTACCATCGAGGCCAGCATAACCGACCTGAGCGGCCAGCAGGTGAGCAACCGCACCTCGGCCATCGTCCACAAGGGCGAGTTCTATGTGGGCCTGGCGCCGCGGGGCTATCTGGCCAGGGTCGGCGAGGAGAAGCCGATTGACCTCATCACCGTGGACTGGGAAAGCGAACCGGTGGCCGGCGTTCCCCTCACGGTGATCTTCATGGAGCGTCGCTGGTACAGCGTCCGGGAGCGGGCTGCCGACGGCAACTACTACTGGAACTGGACGGTCGAGGACATCCCCGTCTTTACCACCACGGTAACCACCGGCAGCGATGGCAAGGCGGTGGCCGCCTTTACCCCGGTCAAGGCCGGCTCCTACCGCGTCCGGGCCATCGGGCGCGATTCCCGTGAGAACGAAATCCGAGCCAGTACCTACTTCTGGGTCTGGGGAGGCGAGGAGTACGTCTCCTGGCGGCAGGAAAGCAACAACCGCATTACCCTCGTGGCCGATAAAAAGGAATACCAGGTCGGCGACACGGCCGAAATCCTTGTTCCTTCCCCCTACAGTGGCACCGTCTACGCTCTGGTGACGGTCGAGCGCGGCCACATTATGGAAACCGAGGTACGCCAGTTCCGGAGCAACAGCGAGGTGGTGCGGGTGCCGATCGGGACGGAGGACGTCCCCAACATCTTTGTCTCGGTGCTTATCGTCCAGGGTTCGGAGCAGTCCCCGGACGGCCTCGCTTCATTCCGCATGGGGTTGGTGAAACTCCCCGTTTCCGTGGCCGACCGGGAGTTGAACATCCGGCTGACCCCCGACAAAGATATGGCCAAGGGCGAGCACTATGCCCCCCGTCAGAAGGCCGTCTACGACATCCTGGTGACCGATAGCCGGGGCAACCCGGTGGAGGCGGAACTTTCCCTGCGCCTGGCCGATCTGGCCGTGCTGGCCCTGGCCGATGAGCCCGGTCCGACCGTGCTGGAGACCTTCTGGCGCAGCCGGGGCATCGGTACCCGCACCAGCACGCCGCTCGTGGTGGCCCTGGAACTCTACACCAAGGAAATCCAGCGTGGTGGGGGCAAGGGCGGCGGCGGTGGAGAGGAAGGCGCACCCGGCCTGGTACGCACCCGCTTCGCCGATACCGCCTTCTGGGCTCCGGCCGTGCGCACCGACAAAGACGGCCGGGCCCAGGTAACCGTGGAACTCCCCGACAACCTGACCACCTGGCGTATGCAGGCCCGGGGCATCACCGCCGATACCCTGGTCGGCCGCAGCGATGTGGATGTCCTGAGCACACTGGACCTCCTGCTACGGCCGGTGTTGCCGCGCTTCTTTGTGGTGGGCGACCGGGCTGAGATCGGCACCATCGTCCATAACAACACGGCCGACCCGCTGGAGGTCGAGGTGAAACTGGAGGTGGAGGGGCTGGCGCTGGAGGGTTCCTCCACCCAGAAGGTGCAGGTGCCGGCCGGCGATAGTGCCCGGGTGAACTGGCCGGTTACGGTCCGACCGGTGGACGAGGTCAAGGTGCGGATGACGGCCCGGGGCGGTAACTTTGCCGATGCCCGCGAGGATACCCTGCCGGTCTACCGCTTCTCCACGCCGGAGGTGGTGGCCACGGCCGGCCGGCTCTCCGCGCCCGGCCAGCGCCAGGAGACCGTCGTTCTGCCGCACGTCTTTGATCCCACCCAGGGCGAACTCGTCGTCCAGGTGGACGGTTCGCTCACCGCCTCCACCCAGGACGCGCTCAAGTACCTGGAGCATTATCCCTATGAATGCACCGAGCAGACCGTCAGCCGTTTCCTGCCCAATGTGCTCACCTTCCAGATCCTCAAGGAAATGGGTCTTGCAAAGCCCGAACTGGAGCAACGCCTATCCCAGTTGATCGGCATTGCCCTGCAGCGCCTCTACAGTTACCAGCACTATGACGGCGGTTGGGGTTGGTGGCTCAAGGACAAGAGCAACCCCTACCTGACCGCTTACGTGCTCCAGGGGATGCTAGAAGCCCACCGGGCCGGCTTCCTGGTGGATCAGGGGGTGATGCAGCGCGGGGCTTCTTTCCTGCGTGCCAACCTTCCCTCCGTAGGCGGTCTGGGGAATCGGCGGTGGGAGGCCAACCGTCTGGCCTATATGCTCTATGTCCTGGCCGAGTATGACACCACCTTCGGGCGGGAGGGCCAGGGCGAGCTCAGCCGGGCCGTCGCCTTCTTTGAAAAGCGCCACCTCCTGGGCCGCTACGGCAAGGCCTATCTGGCTATGGCGCTGGGCTTGCAGGAGGAGCGCGAACGGGTCGACATCCTCCTGGGTGAACTGGTCGGCGAGGCCGTGCTCAGTGCCACCGGCGCTCACTGGGAGGAGGAAGAACCCGACTACTGGAACATGAACACCGATGTCCGCACCACGGCCATCGTCCTGTGGGCTATGTCGCGCCTGGATCCGCAGAACGAACTTCTCCCCAACACCGCTCGCTGGCTGATGGCCCAGCGCAAGGAAGGCCACTGGGAGAGCACCCAGGATACGGCCTGGTCGCTCCTGGGGCTGGTGGCCTATATGCGGGCCAGCGGCGAACTGGAAGGAGACTTTTCCTACACCGTCTCCCTGAACGGCCGAGCGCTGGGCAGCGGCGACATCCACAAGGAAAACCTGGTGGAAACCCGCAAGTTGGAGGTCGAAATCGCCCAACTCCTGGTGGACCAGGCCAATCGGCTGGTGATCGAGCGCCACGCCCCCAAGGAGGGGCAGACCGGAAAAGGGCAACTCTACTATGCCGCCTACCTGCGCTACTACCTGCCGGCCGACATGATCAAGGCGCTGAACCGGGGTATCATCGTGGCCCGCCAGTACAGTCCGGCGGACCGACCCGGCACCTTTATCACCCAGGCCAAAGTGGGCGACGTGATTCAGGTGAAGTTGACCATCATTGTCCCGAATGAGCTCTATTACGTCGTGGTGGAAGATCCGCTTCCGGCCGGCTGTGAGGGGGTGGATATGAGTCTAAAGACGACCAGCGTGGTCGGCCAGGCCCCCGAACTGCGCAACCTGACCGCCGAGGAGCAAAACCGCTGGTATCGCTGGTACGGCTGGGGCTGGTGGTGGTTTTCCCACACCGAGATGCGGGACGAAAAGGTGGTGCTCTTTGCCGACTACTTGCCCCGAGGCACCTATGAGTACACCTACCTGATGCGGGCCAGTGTCCCCGGCGAATTTCTGGTCATCCCTTCCCTGGCCTACCAGATGTACTTCCCTGAGGTCTTTGGCCGGAGCGACGGGGGCAAGTTTATCGTGACCCAGGAGTAGGCCAAGGCGCCGCCGTACTTTCTCGCGCATACAGCCGCAGGGGCGAAAGGTCTCCGCCCCTGCGGCTTGTGTTGGGATTGTGCCGATTGAAGTCGACCTTCTCGGGCGCTGTCGTGCCACCCGTCGGCACAGGCCGACGGGTCCCCAGGCTTCGGCCCGCCGGCCGGAAGCGGGGATGCCCTATCGCCCCAGGGGGACGCCTGCGGCCGGCCCGCCTAACGAATTTTACGGCCTTACCCCCTCCAAATATTTTGCGAATAAATGGCCGATGTATGCACTCACCGATATGATGTATAATCGAAATGTAGCCTATTCTATCACCCAAAATGTAGAAGTGGCCGAACTTGACAAATCCCCCGACCTGTGGTAAAATATATTCTAAACCGGAAGCGGCTGGCCTTAGGGAAGCCGGCCCGGATGGCCAGAAAGGAGAGAACGATGGGTATCCGAGCGCTTCAGCGCGGGTTCTGTCTCCTTCTCCTCGTATGTCTCCTTGCGCCTTCTTTTCCTTTGGCCTCCGCCGAGGCCGCCGTCTACCCCCGATGAAACATAACCTTTCCCCCTCGCCCGGCCCGTGGCCGGCCCCGGCCCTTCGCTCCGACCCGGAG
>DAOUAK010000096.1:0-12512 GCA_034433695.1 Chloroflexia bacterium | reverse complement strand
GGTCGCCGTCAAGGTAACCGTCTTGGTCCCCGGCGTGGTCCAGGTGAACGATCCCCAAACGATATCGTTCGACCATCCACTGTTGGCGTACCAGCCGAACCCCCAGACGTTGTCCCGCACCACCACAATCGGCGTCTGGCCGGGGCTGTGCCAGGTGTACGTGACCGGAACCGTCAGGGTAAGGGGCGTGACCTGGACAGCGAACCAGACAGGGTAGTCAGTTGCGGGCAAGAAGGGAGGAAACCAGTGGAATCCTCCCGGCGGGCCCCCTTCTACAATGTCGGTGCGGCGGGAGTCCGGGGGAGATGGAGCGGGGCCCGTCACCGGGACATAAGGAACATCCACCCGGCCGACGTCCAGCCCGCCGATCGCCTCGGGACCGTTCGCCACGAGAGTGGGAAAGCCCTCCGTTCCGGCCCGGGCCAGCAGGGTCGGTACAAGCAAAAGGCCCAGTCCGAGGAGAGCCATCCCCATAAAGAGGAAGGAGCGAGGAGAACGAGCGGTCGGTTTCATCTTGCACCTCCAGGAATACTTTCCTCACTTATTATAGAAGAAAAACGCGCCGGGTCTGTAAGGAAGATCACCACATTTACAACACCGCCCGGCGCGTGTCTATCCGTCCTTCGGCCAATTCGGGGACGAAAGAAGAACGACCCCGGGGTGCTTCTGAGGACTAGTCCTCCAATTTTTCGGAATAGGGTAGCGGGTAGAGGCAGGGCATTACCCCACCCCTACCCGGCGTGAAGCAATTTGCGCTCCGGAGAGAGATATAGTACAATGGCCGGCCGGAAAAGGCCGGATCCCGGCCGTTCTTTTTGGCATAGGAGGAAACCGTGGAAACGAAGGAACCTTTGCGGGTGCTCTTCCTGGCCGCGGAGGTGGTCCCTTTCGCCAAAACCGGCGGCCTGGCCGATGTAGCCGGCTCCCTTCCCAAGGCACTCAAAAAACTGGGAGTGGACGTCCGCGTGGGCATGCCCCGCTACGGACGCATTGACCGGGAAAAGTTCGCCCTGAAGACGGTCCTCGAATCTTTCCCCGTACCGATGGACGACCAGGCCATCGAGGCCGGCCTTCTCCAGGGGAGCATCGGTGATGTCCCGGTCTATATGGTCGAGAACGCCCACTTCTACGACCGCGAAGGCATCTATATGTATCCCGACGATGCCGAGCGCTTTATCTTCTTCTGTCGGGCCATCCTGGAAGCGATGAAACTCCTGGCGTGGCAGCCCCAGGTGATCCACTGCCACGACTGGCATACGGCCATCGTCCCCAACTGGCTGAAGACGATCTACAAGGACGACCCCTTCTACAAGGATACGGCCACCCTCTACACCATCCATAACCTGGCCTACCAGGGCATCTTCGGCTACCGCGTGCTGGAGATTGCCGGCATAGACGAATACGGCTTCATCGTCCACCCCGAGATTCCCGACCTGGATAACGTCGTGGACATGATGGGCCGGGGCATCTACTTTGCCGACATCATCAATACCGTCAGCGAGACGTATGCCCAGGAGATCCTGACCCCCGAATACGGCGAACGGTTGGACCCGCTTCTCCGTGACCGCCGCGACCGGCTCTTCGGCGTGCTCAACGGCATCGATCCGGAGGTCTACAATCCGGCAACCGACCCTTATATCGCCGCCCACTACGACCTGCACGACCTTTCCGGCAAGGCAGAGTGCAAGCGGGCCTTGCAACGGGAGGCCGGCCTGACCGAGGACCCCCATGCCCCCCTCATCGGTGCCATCTCCCGCCTGACCGACCAGAAGGGCTTTGACCTGATCGCCCAGATCATGGACCCGCTGATGCAGCATACGCACCTTCAGTTCGTCCTATTGGGAACCGGCGACCAGCGCTACCACGACCTCTTTAGCCAGATCCACGAGCGCTACCCGGAACGGGTGGCCGTTTTTCTGACCTTCAACGCTCCCCTGGCGCAGAAAATCTACGCCGGCAGCGATATGTTCCTGATGCCATCACGCTTCGAGCCGTGCGGGCTGGGACAACTCATCGCCATGCGCTACGGCTCCATCCCCATCGTCCGCTCTACCGGCGGCCTGGCCGATACGGTGCAGGACTTTGACCCTGTGAGCGGCACCGGCAACGGCTTTGCCTTCCGGGCCTACGACCCCTGGGCCCTCTACGGAGCCATCATCCGCGCCCTGGAGAACCATAAATACCGCGATACCTGGCGACAACTGATGGTACGGGTGATGTCGGCGGACTATTCCTGGGACGCCTCGGCCCGCAAGTATGTGGACCTCTACCGCCGTGCCCTGGCTTCGCGCCTGCCCCGCCCGCCGCGCGAGGTGTACCGGATCGCGAACCCGTAGGAGACCCAATGGCCGACCGTTCCATCGTCCACCTGGCAGAAATCGTAGACACCCTGCCGACGGCGGAGCGAAACCTCTTCTTCCGCCTTTTCCATCTCAGCACCACCATCGGCGAGGTCATCCCCCCGGAAAGCATGTACGGCTGGATCGAGCGGCATTTCGGTTCGGTAGAAGCGGTGCGTCGGCAGCGCATCGTCAAGGTAACCAATCGCGTTACCCTGGAGGGCACGCTCTACAACGAACTGCGCGCCCGCCGGCCCATCGAAGCCCCTCCGCTGGGAAGTCTGGAGGAAACCATCGCTGCCAACCGGGGTGACCCCTTCTGTCGGCCGCTGGAACTGACCCCCGAGGACGTCTTCGGACGCATCCGGGGGCAACGTAGCATCACCGCCAGCAACATCGCCAAATACGACGGCTTCCACGGCGTGATTATCTTCGACGAGCATCATCCCCTGCGCTTCAACCGGGAGAGCATCGCCGATGCCCTGGAGACGGGCCGGCGCTGGGCCGAGGCCGCCCACCGGAGCGACCCTCAGGCAGTCTATTACTTCTTTATGTGGAACTGCCTCTGGAAAAGTGGGGCCTCCATCCTGCACGGCCACGCCCAGGCTACGGTGAGCCGGGAGATGCCCTACGGCCGGGTAGAGGCCTTTCGCCAGGCGGCGCTGCGCTACCGGGAAGCCTATGGGAGCGAGTACCTGGCCGACCTCCTGGAGGTGCATCGAGCCCTGGGACTGGTGCGTTCCTTTGGGTCCGCACACGCCCTGGCCTACCTCACACCGATCAAGGAAAAGGAATTCCTGCTCCTGGGGCCGGCCGTGGATGGCGACTTTGTGCAGGCCCTCCATGCCGTATTGGAGGCTTATGTAAATCGGCTAGGTGTGCGTTCCTTTAATGCGGCCCTGTACCTGCCCCCGCTGGCCCCGGTAAGGGAGGACTGGAGCGTCCTTCCCGGCGTCCTTGCCCGGGTCGTGGATCGCGGCGACCCGGAAACCCGCACCTCCGACATCGGGGCGATGGAACTCTATGCCTCCAGCGTGGTCTCGAGCGACCCGTTCCGCGTGGTGGAGGCATTGGCGATTTGACCGGACGCATCCCAAAGAAGTGATGTCAATTTCATCCCGGGGTGGCCGCGATTCCAGGCGCCGTTGCCGAGCCTGCAAGCCCATCGTTGTCTCTCCCTATGCAGTGGGGTTCCCCCTCATTCCCGGCCCTCACCGACGGTCTCCTCGAAGGCGAAACGGAGGTCCTCCCCCTTCAGGCCGGCCCCAAGCGCGGCCATCAACTTGAGCCGGGCCTTGGGGCCGGTCAATCCGCCAGCGAAGAGGACGCCGGCCTCCCGGAGGTCCCGGTGGGCGCCGGCGTAGCCGTAACGGTCGTAGACCAGGCCGGCCGGGCAGCGCGAGGCGATGACCACGGCGACCCCCCGGACGACGGCCTCCCGAATCGTCGGCATCCACCAGGGAGGCACCCGCCCTCCCCCCAGCGCCTCGATCACCACGCCCCGCATCCCCCACTCCACGGCGTAGCGGAGGAGACCGTCGTCCATCCCTACGGCCATCTTGATGAGGAGGACGCGCTCCTCCAGTCGTTCCGGCAGGAGGTGCCGCCGGTGGGGCGGCCGGCGGTACAGGAGAACTTTTTCTCCTTCGACCCGGCCCAGCGGCCCCCAGAAGGGCGACTGGAAAGCGGCCGGACTTTGGGTGTGGACCTTGGTCACCATGCAGGCGGCGTGGATTTCCTCCTCCATCACTACCACGGCCCCAATGCCTCGAGCCAGAGGGGAAGCGGCCACCCGCAGGGCGGAAAGGAGGTTGGCCGGCCCTTCGTAGCCGGGATCGGAGGCACTCCGCATAGCCCCGGTGAGGACGATGGGGCATTCTCCCTCCACCGTCAGGTCGAGGAGGTAGGCCGTTTCCTCCATGGTGTCGGTGCCGTGGGTGATGACGATGCCCCGGCAATCGGGCCGGTGGGCCAGTTCCCGAACCCGTTCCCGCAGCGTCCAGAGGGTTTCCAGGGTAAAGTGGGCGCTGGGGAGGTTACAATGTTCCACAACCTCCAGGGGTTCCTCCCAGCCCAGGCCCCGGAGGAGGTCCGGAGCCGTCAAGGCCGGCACGGCTCCCCGGCCGGCCGTTTCCTCCCGCATGGCGATCGTCCCACCCGTGCCGATGAGCACCAGCCGGCCAGCCACCTCACTCTCCCTTCTTTTCGCCCGAGACGAGGCCGGGGGCCGGCACAAAGACGGTGCGACCTTCCTGTTCCAGGGCCTGACACAGGGCCCACTCCACCTGTTCCACCAGGGCGATCTTGTTCCCGCTGTACCCCCCGGGAGCCGAAGTCACACCGATACTCAGGGCCTGGGCCGAAGTGGGCGAAAGCGCGGCTGTCAGTTGCCGAATCCGCTCAGCCAGACGCAGGGCCCCGCGTTCGTCGGTGCAGGGCAGGAGCAGGGCCAGGGTATCCTCGCTATAGCGGGCCAGGAGGTCCGAAGCCCGGGTATGGCGCTTCAGAATCTGGGCCAGTTGAAGCAAATATTCTACCGCCAGCCGGGAGTTGGGGGATACAAAGGAAAGCAACATCAGGGCCAGGGGATAGCGATAGCGGCGGGTCCGGGACACCTCCTCGGCCAGACGGGACCACATCGTCCGACGGTCATACAGGCCCGTTTCCCGGTCGATGAAGACCTCATAGACACGTTCCTGTTCCATCGTCTCCTCCTGGGCCGGGGAGTTTACACGATTTACTGTAGCACATTCAGGCGGGGTTGTCAAATTCCCCCAAAAGGCGCAACCGCCGATTTGACAAAAGGGGAAGGGTTTGATATAATCAAAAGCAACGGAAAACCGAACGACGGTGAACAGGAGGAGTAGGTGGCACACGGCCGCCAGAGAGGGAGGGCCGGCGGGTGTAAGCCCTCCTCGGACCGGGCCACCGAAGGTCGCCTGGGAGTCGGTGGGTCGAACACACCGGAGGTGTCAGTAGGCTCACCCGGGATGGCCCGTTAACGCCCTGGAGTGCAGCGCCAGGGTTTGGCGCTGAAGCAAGGTGGTACCGCGGGAATGCCCTCTCGTCCTTGCGACGAGAGGTTTTTTATTCGGAGGTCAAAGATGCATCCTTCCGCCCGAAAGGTGGCCGAGACGCTGCGGGCGCTCGGCGTCGAGACGGAGGTAGTCGAGTTCCCCCAGGGCACGCGCACGGCCCAGGATGCAGCGGCGGCCATCGGCACGACGGTGGGACAGATCGTCAAGTCGCTCCTCTTTCTGGCCGACGGGAAACCCGTCTTGGCCCTCGTCTCCGGAAGCAACCGGCTGGACGTGCGGAAACTGGGCCGGTTGCTCGGAGCCGAGCACGTAGAGCGGGCCGATGCCGAGACCGTGCGGGCCATCACTGGCTACGCCATCGGCGGCGTGCCGCCGGTTGGGCACAGCCGGCCGCTGCCCGTCTTCCTGGATCGGGACCTCCTCCGGTACGACGTGGTCTACGCTGCCGCCGGAACCCCCCAGGCCGTCTTTGCCATCGCTCCGACCCGCCTGCAGGAGATTACCGGAGCCCAGGTGGCCGATCTGGCGGAATAGATGTCTGTTCCCCTCAGGAGCAACCGATGGAATTCGGCATAGCCTGGTGGATCAAAGCAGGAAATATCCTGAGCGGAGATGCCCACCTGGTGCAGGAGGATGGCTCGCAGACCCTGGTGGCCCTGGCCGACGGGCTGGGGAGCGGAGAAAAAGCCGCCCGTTCCGCCCAACTGGCGATCCGGGGGGTCTCCGAACACGCCGCCGCCGCGCTGGACCATATCCTGGCTTACTGCCACTATATCATCCTGGCGGCCGGCGGGGTGGGAACGATGATGTCCCTCCTGCGCCTGGACGATGCCACCCATACCCTGGAATTCGCCGGAGTGGGCAACATCCGCTTCCTGGCCCATAGCCGGCAGGTAATTCAACCGATCACCCGCTACGGCTACCTGGGGGTCCGCCTGCCCACCCTGAACGTCTTTCGCTTCCGCTACGATCCGGGCGACCTCTTTATCCTGCACACCGACGGCATCTCCAGCCGCTTCCACCTGGCTAACCACCGGGACGACCTGGCCGGGCCGGCCCAGGCCCTGGCCGACCGCATCCTGAACGAATACGGGAAACGACACGACGACGCCACGGTGATCGTGATCAAAACGCCGGGGTAAAGAAACCGGAGAGGAGGATGAAATGGCTCAGTACAGCGAGATGGCCCGGGCTTACGACCACCACCTGGTGGAAGAACGCATCTATCGCTTCTGGGAAGAAAACGGCTACTTTCGCCCGCAGATGGTTCCGGGCCGCGCCCCCTTTGTCATCACCATGCCTCCGCCCAACGTGACCGGGGCACTGCACCTGGGGCACGCCATGACCGCCACCATCGAGGATATCATGACCCGCTGGCATCGGATGCGGGGCGAGCCGACGCTCTGGCTTCCCGGCGAGGATCACGCCGGCATCGCCACGCAGAACGTGGTGGAGCGCGAACTGGCCGGCCAGGGCCTCACCCGCCACGACCTGGGCCGCGAACGCTTCCTCGAACGGGTCTGGGAATGGGTGCGCATCTACCGGGCCCGAATCACCAACCAGCACCGCCGCCTGGGCGTCTCCTGCGATTGGGAGCGGGAACGTTTCACCCTGGACGAGGGACTTTCCTTCGCCGTGCGCACCGCCTTTGTGCACCTGTTCCAGAAGGGTTTGATCTACCGGGGAACCCGGCTGATCAACTGGTGCCCCCGCTGCCTCACCGCCCTCTCCGACCTGGAGGTGGAGCACGAGGAAGAGGCCGGCCACCTCTGGTATGTCCGCTACCCTCTCCTGAACGAAACTTTCACCGGCCCCGGCCCCTGGGGCAGTGGGCGCTGGGCCGAGGGGGCACAGGAGTTCATCACCGTGGCCACGACCCGTCCGGAGACGCTCCTGGGCGACACGGCCGTGGCCGTGCACCCCGGAGACGAACGTTTCTCGGCCCTGATCGGCCGGCGGGCGGTGCTCCCCGGCGTGAACCGCGTCATCCCCATCATCGCCGATGAGGCGGTGGATCCGGCCTTTGGGACCGGCGCGGTCAAGGTGACCCCGGCCCACGACCCTGTGGACGACGAAATCGGCCGGCGCCACGGCCTGCCGGCCATCAACATCCTGGAAGCCAACGCCCGGATGAACGAGGAGGCCGGCCCGTATGCCGGGCTGGACCGCTACGAGTGCCGCCAGCGCATTGTGGAAGACCTGAAACGCGAGGGCCTGCTCCTCAAGGTCGAGGACTACCGGCACGCCCTGGGCCACTGCCAGCGTTGCCATACGGTGGTGGAGCCCCGAATCTCCACCCAGTGGTTCGTCCGTACCCGTCCCCTGGCCGACGCGGCCATCGCCGCCGTGCGCGACGGGCGCATCCGCATCATCCCGGAGCGCTTCAATAAAATCTACTTCGACTGGTTGGAGAACATCCGCGATTGGTGCATCTCGCGCCAGTTGTGGTGGGGACACCGCATCCCGGTGTGGTACTGCGACGACTGCGGCGGCCAGACCAGCACCCTCGAGGACCCTGTGGCCTGTGCCCACTGCGGCAGCCCTCGCATCCACCAGGACGAGGACGTGCTCGATACCTGGTTCTCCTCCGGCCTATGGCCCTTCTCCACCCTGGGCTGGCCGAAAGATACCGAGGACTATCGCCTCTTCTACCCCACCACGGTGCGCGAGACCGGCTACGACATCCTCTTCTTCTGGGTGGCCCGCGAGATTATGCTGGGCCTGGAGATGACCGGCCAGGTCCCCTACCGAATCGTCTATCTACACGGCCTCATCCGCGACGAGCACGGGCAAAAGATCAGCAAATCCATGCCCGACGCCGACCGGTACGACCCGCTCCTCATCGTCGAGGAGTACGGGGCCGATGCCCTCCGTTTCACCATGGCCACTTCCTCTACGCCGGGGAACGATATGAACCTGGACCATCGTCGCATCGAGGGTTCGCGGAACTTTGCCAACAAGATATGGAACGCGACGCGCTTTGTGGTGAGCAACCTTCAGGGGACCGGAGGCCCGGCGGCAGAACTGGACCTTCCGGAGCGCTGGATTCGTTCCCGCTATCACCGCCTGGTGGCCGAGGTGAACGCCCTGATGGAGGCCTTCCAGTTCGGGGAGGCCGGCCGACGCATCTACGACTTTCTCTGGGGTGAATTCTGCGACTGGTACGTGGAAGTGAGCAAACTGCGCCTCTACAGAAAAGACGAACCCCGTGCCGAGACGGCCCGCCGAACCCTCCTGGAGGTGCTGGAGGGATCGCTACGCCTGCTGCACCCTTTCATGCCGTTTATCACGGAGGAACTGTGGCAACACCTCACCGGCACGCCCTACGCCCGGGGAGGGAAATACGGCCCGGCCCTGATCGTTGCCCCCTACCCGGAGGCTGAAATCTCCGCCCTGGATGAAAATGCCGAAGCCGACTTTTCCCTGGTGATGGAGGTGGTGCGGGCTATCCGCAACGCCCGAGCCGAGCGCAAGGTGGAGCCGGGACGCCGGATCGAAGCCCTCATTGCCGGCGGGCGCCACGCCGGGATGCTCCGTTCCCAGGTCGAGGTCATCTCCCACCTGGCCCGCGTGGACCCCGAGCACCTCCAGGTGGTCGAGCATCTGGCCGAGCGGCCGCGCCAGGCCGTTGCCCTGGTGGTGGGGGAAGTGGAGATTTTCCTCCCCCTGGCCGGGATGGTGGACCTGGCCGCCGAACGGGCCCGGCTCCAGGCCTCTCTGGCGGAGGTGGAAAAGGAACGCGCCCGGGCAGAGGCGAAACTGAAAAGCCCCGACTTTGTGCAAAAGGCCCCGCCCGAGGTGGTGGAAAAAGAGCGCCGGCGGCTGGCCCTGGCCGAGGAGGAACGCTCCCGCCTGCTGGCCCGGCTGGAAGAACTGGCGGAATAGGACCGGGCAAAGGAGACGATATCCCAACCGCATAAGGAGGCCCAATGGTCCGCCGTCTCCTGCCTATCCTGCTTCTTCTATGCCTGGTACTGCCGGCCGGAAATGCTCCTTTGCCCGTGAGAAGCGGGAGCGGGTATCTACCTGCCGGCGAGGGCCACCCGGGGAAGCCGGTACACACATACAGAAACGAAATCCGCGCCTTCTGGGTGGATGCCTGGTACAGCGGCTTCAAGACGCCGCAGCAGATTGCCCAACTGATCGCCGACGCTCACACGGCCAACGTCAACACCCTTATCGTCCAGGTCCGCCGGCGGGGCGATAGTTACTATAATGAAAGCCTCGAGCCCCGCGCCGCCGACAGCGCCCTGGCTCCCGTTCCTTTCGATCCCCTGGCCGAACTCCTGGAACAGGCCCACTCCGCCTCTCCGCCCCTTCAGGTCTACGCCTGGGTGGTGGCTTTCCCGGTGTGGACGCCCACCTATACGACCACCGATCCCACCCGCCACGTCTACTTCCGCCACGGCTACGGCCGAACCTGGGACGATCCCGACAACTGGCTCACCTACCGCTACAACGGAGGCAACCCGGTACCGGACTACCAATTGGACCCCGGCCATCCGGATGCGGCCCGCTATACCATAGATGTCTGCCTTTACCTGCTCCGGCACTATGACATAGACGGGCTTATCCTCGACTATATCCGCTACTATGGCCAGGACTATGGCTACAACAAGGTCAGCGTGGACCGCTTCCACGCCGCCTACGGCGGGTCCGATCTCCCACCTCCGACCGATCCCAACTGGATGGCCTGGCGTCGGGAGCAGGTCACGGGGGTGGTGCGTCGCCTGTACCTGGAGGCCCTGGCGGTGAAGCCGAACCTGGTCCTGGGTGCCGCCACCATCGCCTGGGGCGATGGCCCCGACCAGGCCGGCGGATGGGAAAATACCAGTGCCTATAAAAACGTCTTCCAGGACTGGCGGGCCTGGCTGGAAGAAGGCATCCTGGACCTGGCCATGCCGATGAACTATGACCGGGAGCACCAGCCGCCGCAGGATCAGTACTTTCGCAACTGGGTAACGTGGGAGAAAGACCACTTCTATGGGCGGGGAGTGGCCGTGGCCCAGGGGGCCTGGATCAACTACATTACCGGGACCCTTACGCAGACGTATGTGGTGCAATCGCCCTCCCCATCCGGCCATTACGCCCTGGGAATCGGCTTCTACTCCTACGCCAACACCAACGCCGGAGGCCGGCCCAACAGCGAGTTCTACGAAGCGCTCTCCTCCCCCAGTCCCTACGGCGACCCGCCCTTCCCCACCTGGGTAGAGCCGCCTACCCTGACCTGGAAGACGGCACCCACCGTTGGCCACCTGATGGGCTGGGCGATCGGGCCGGACGCCCCCCTGGACCGAGCCATCGTGACCCTGGAAAGTTCGGTGACCGACACCCGTACCTTGCTCACCGACGGCAACGGCTTCTTCGGAGCGGTGGACCTACCTCCCGGCGCCTACACCGTCACCCTGCCGGCCCCGGCCGTCTCCCCGCTCTACGCCACGGTAAAGCCGGGCCGCGTGACCCTGGCTACGGTCGCTCCGCCGCCGGAGGAGCCGGGCCTGCGCGCCCTCCTGGTAGACGCCGCCCATGACGGCTTCAAAAGCCCCGATCAGGTGGACGTCCTCCTGGCCGATGCCCGCGCGGCCCACCTGAACGCCCTTGTCGTCCAGGTGCGGCGCTACGGCCAGATTTACTACGATAGCCCATTCGAACCCCGGGCCGACGATGCCGAACTGGCCCCCGGTTTCGACCCCCTGGCCTACCTCCTGGAGCAGGCCCATACCGGCGACCCGCCGCTGGAGGTCTACGCCTGGGTGATGCTCCTCCCGGTGTGGAATCAGGATACTCCGCCCCCTTCGCCCGACCATGTCTTCAACCGCCATCCCGAATGGCTCAGCCGGGATGTGAACGGCAACCTGCGCTCCTACGGGGAATACTTCCTGGACCCCGGACATCCCGGCGTCCTTTCTTACACGGCATCCCTGCTTCTGGACCTCGTCCACCGCTATCCGCTGGACGGGTTACTTCTGGACGGCCTGTACTATCCTTACGAAGGGAGCAGCATCGGCTACCCCATCTGGGGTTACAATCCCACCTCCGTAGAGCGTTTCCGGGCCCGCTACGGCGGAAGCGGGAATCCCGAGCCCGATGACCCTTCCTGGACGGCCTGGCGGCGGGAGGAACTTGGGGCGCTTTTGCGTCAGGTCTACCTGCGCTGCACCGAGGCACGTCCCCGATTGCGCCTGGCCGTAGCAGCGGTGGCCTGGGGGGACAGCCCGGATGATGCCGGTGGTTGGGAAAATTCCAGCGCCTACGGCCGGCTTCTGCAGGACTGGCGGGCCTGGACGGAGGAGGGAATTGTAGACCTCATCGCCCCGATGAACTATGACCGGGAATATCGGGCCGACCAGGCTTCCTGGTATGACCACTGGCTGGGCTGGGAGGCCGGCCATACCTACGGCCGAGGACTCCTGGTGCTTCAGGGGGCCTACCTGAACTATCCGGAGCACACCCTGGCCCAACTCGGTCGGGTCCCCGGAAACGCCGCCGGCCTATCGGCCTACATCCCCTCCAACCTCTACGCCGACCCGGAGGGCAACAGCCGCTACATTCAGCCGCCCCGTCAGCCCTGGTATTATTCCCCCGAAGCCGAGTGGTGGCTCTGGCGTTCCCTGGCCCTCCCTTACGGCTACACCGACCCGGCCACCGGCCTCTTTACCGCCACCTGGCCGCTTTTTCCTTCCCCTATCCCCACGCCGACGCTGGCGTGGAAGGATGCCCCCACCCGCGGGCACATCATCGGTCTGGCGCTGGGGCCGAGGCTCCTCCCGATGACGCTGCCCACCACGATCACCCTGAACGGGCCGGAGGTACGGACGCTGCGGAGCGATGGCAGCGGCCTCTTCGGGGCCGTGGACCTTCCGCCGGGAGATTATACCGCCGAGGTGGAGGGGGCCGATCCGAGGTGTCGCCTGCTTACGGGGAAGGTCGTGGCCGGCCGGGTGACCTGGCTTCGGCCGGCCATAGATTGGCCTTATCATCTCTATCTGCCACTCCTTTGGCGGGAATGAACCGGCCGGGATTACATAGTTGTCGGGGGTGTTGACCCCGACAACCCCGTAAGGGAGGAGTAGCAGCGCAGCCGCCGGGGGACCTCACCCCCTACCCCCCGGCCCCCTTCCCCCTCTCCGCAGGC
>DAOUAK010000095.1:0-8915 GCA_034433695.1 Chloroflexia bacterium | reverse complement strand
CCTTCCCCCACTCCGTGCGGCGTCTGCCCGACCTCGCCGCCCGGGCCTCCACCCACGCCACCGCCCCTGCCCACGAGGGAAAGCGACCTGGAAGAGGTACACACTTTCACCAGTTCCTGGGGCAAGGTGCTGCGCATCACCGACCGGCCACCGGGGAATGCCCTGCGGGTACCCGAGACCAAAGGGATCGGCGGCCGGCCGATTCGTGTTTATGTCAACGCAGATACCCTGGTCTGGGTGGCCGGCATTCAACTGGAAATCAGTTACGATACCAGCCTCCTCACCGCCGTGGGGGTGAACCTGACCCCCCGCACCGAAAATATGACCCGGCCGGCCCCGGTGCTGGATACAGGCCACGGAAAGGTCAACCTTCTCCTCTTCTCGGCCGAGGGGGAAGCCATCCCGCCCGGCCGCGGCCCGATCGTGAGTTTGCTCTTTGAAGTGCGCCAGGGGGCCGTAGATAACCAGAAGGCCCAGATCCATATCACCCGGGCCATCCTGTCCGATGTGGACGGAAACGAAGTCAAGGTCCCTACCCAGTATATCTACGACGGTTACCTCATCGTCTGTTCCTCCTGCTTCCTGCACAACGGAGATATTGATAAGGATGGCAAGGTAACCATCCTGGACGTGCAGCGCGGCATCAACATCGTCACCGGCCGGCACATTGCCGACGACGAGGAGGTGGTGGCCCTGGACATCACCGGAGACGGCATCGCCGATGTGCTGGACGTGATCAAACTGGTCAATCTGGCCCTGGGGCGTGAGGAACCACCCCCCTGGCCCACCGCCACCCCCCTCCCGGCAGTAACGCCGACGCCTACGCCCACGGTGATGGAAACGGCAACGCCCACACCCGTGGTGACGGGCACGGTCACCCCCACACCCACCGCCACACCCGGAGTAACGGGGACGGCAACCCCCATCCCTCCGACGCCAACCCCCACGCCTCTGCCCTCGCCCACCCCGGGTACCCCCGTGCCGACCGCCACCATGCCTCCCACGCCTACCCGAACACCTTATCCGGCCTCGTTCGCACCTTTTCTCTCCCTCGTTCCCGGAGGAAAGCGATAGGCCCGATTCCCCCGCGAAACATGCCCGAACCGTTGCGCTTTCGCCTGCTTGCGACCTTTTCCGAAGTGGTGCACGGCATATCCGACCGCACCTTCGGCTCGGTCCACCCACCGGAAGACGGAGGGCGTCGTCGGCTGGCCGAGGCACTGGGCATTTCGCCGGAGGCTCTGGTCTCCACGCGGCAGGTGCATCGGGACGAAGTCGTGGTGGTTCCCGGCCCGGCCTACGGCTGCTGGCGGAGCGGCCGTGGAGCAGACGGCCTGGTCACCAACGTACCCGGCCTCTATCTCCTGGGCTACTTTGCCGACTGTGTGCCGATCCTGGCCTACGATCCGGTGCGGCGGGTTGTGGGATTGGCCCACGCCGGCTGGAGGGGGACGGTCCTGGGCATTGCCGGCCGGCTGGTAGAAGTGATGGAACAGACCTTTGGCACCGCGGCGACGGACCTCTACGCAGGGCTGGGACCTTCCATCGGGCCGTGCTGTTACGAGGTGGGGGAAGAAGTCATCGCCAGTGTGCGGGCGCATCTTCCCGATCCGGAGACGCTCCTTCGCCCCGGCCGGCCGGGACATGCCTACTTCGACCTGTGGGCGGCCAACCGCCAGGCCCTCCGGCGGGCCGGCATCCCGGAAGAGCAGATCGAACTTTCGGGCATCTGTACCTCCTGCCGGGTGGAACGCTTCTTCTCCTACCGTCGGGAAGGCGGCCTGCGCGGGCTGTTTGGAGCGGTGATCGGGCTGCGGGAGGGCTGAAAGTGATGAAGGACGAGGAGATGGTTGCCCGCATTGCCCTCCGTCTGGCCGAGGTGCGGGAGCGCATCTCCGAGGCTTGCCGGCGGGCCGGAAGAGATGCCGGGGAAGTCGGCATCGTGGCCGTGACCAAGTCGTTCCCGGCCGAGGTAGTGCGGGCAGCGGTAGCGGCCGGCCTACGCGACATCGGCGAGAACCGGGTCCAGGAAGCTCGCGATAAACGAGTGCTTTTGGGAAACCTGGCCGGAGTACGCTGGCATCTGGTCGGACACCTTCAGAAAAACAAGGCCGGCCTGGCCCTGACCCTCTTCGACCGGATCCACTCGGTGGACGACCCGGAACTGGCCCGCGTGCTGGAGCGACGGGCTGCCATACTTCGTCGGACGGTGCCGATCTTCCTGGAAGTGAACGTAGGGGAGGAGGCCACCAAGTTCGGCTTCCCTCCCCACGAGGAGGTGCTGTTCCGCGCCGTGGAGGAGATACTTCCTATGCCCCACCTCCGCCTGGAGGGCTTGATGACGGTGGCGCCGATTGCCCCCGACCCGGAACAGGTGCGGCCGATCTTTGCCCGGCTAAGGGATCTGCGGGAAAAGTTGCGGGAACGCTTTCCGGAAGCCCCCTGGACGCACCTTTCGATGGGGATGAGCGACGATTATGTCGTTGCCGTGGAAGAAGGGGCGACGCTCGTGCGGCTGGGGCGGGCACTCTTCGGGGAGAGGACACAAGGTTGTGTGTTGCGTGTTGCGTGTTGCGTGTTGCGTGTTTCGTGAAGAGGACGGCAAAACCCGACGGCCCGGAAAATTCCACGCCCGCTTCCCGATAGGTTCTAAAGGGCCAGCAGGGCAACCAGACCGATGAGGAGGCAATAGAGGGCAAAGGGGTAAAGCGGCCGGCGGCGCACATAGGCCAGCAGGAAACGGATGGCCGCAAAGCCGCAGAGGGCCGCCGAGAAAAAGCCCAAAAGGAGAAGGAGGGCTTCGGTTTGCCCTCCACCGCTTCGTAAAAGTTTCCCCAATTCCAGCAGGCCGGCCCCGGCCACGATCGGCACGGCCAGGAGAAAAGAAAAGCGGGCGGCCGCCTCACGCTTCAGGTGGGTCAGCATTCCGACAGAGATCGTCGCTCCACTCCGGGAGAGGCCCGGGAGGATGGCCGCGGCCTGAGCCAGGCCGATAAAGAGGCTATCCGGCCAGGTCAATTCCTTCAGGGGACGTCGCCGCCGGCCGAACAGTTCGGCCAGGAGAAGGAGGCCGGCCGTTGCCAGGAAAAAGATGCCCGCAAAATGAGGCGTGTTGAGGGCTTCAAAGTGCTCCTCCAGAAAGACCCCCACCCCAAGGGCCGGCATCGTGCCCAGAAGGATCCACCAGGCCAGTCGGGACTCGGACGTGGCCAGCGGCCGGCCGCACCGGATTCCCCTCCACCAGGCCACCAGGAGACTCCCGATGTCTCGCCAGAAAACAACGAGGAGGGCCAGGAGGGTGCCCAGATGGACGGTCGTCTCAAAGACCAGGGGAGGCGGCGTCCAACCCAGGAGGGCCGGCAGGAGCACCATATGCCCGCTGCTGCTGAGGGGCAAAAATTCCGTCAGCCCCTGGAGGACACCGAGAAAAAGGGCCTGAAAAGGGTTCAACAGGGTCTCCTTGATGGCCGGTATCGGCCGGCGAAAGGCTCTGCCCCGGCCGGCGGACATTATACTACATCCCGCCCGACCCGACAACTTGAGCGTTTGGCCGCCCTGATGTACAATATCGCCGAGAAGAATACGCCGATAGGAGGAAAAGATGGCTCGCCGTTTCTGGATGCTCTGCCTTGTCCTTCTCCTGGCCGCCTGTACCTACGGCGTCTACATTCCCCCGACCCTGACGCCCTCTTCACAGCACCCCATCGCCCTGATCGAAACCAACCGTGGCACCATCCGCTGCGAGTTACGGCCCGACGCCGCGCCGAAGACGGTGGAGAACTTTACCAAACTGGCCAACCAGGGCTGGTACGACGGCCACACCTTCTTCCGGGTGGAGCCGGGTTTTGTCATCCAGGGAGGAAGCCCCAACGACCAGGCCTCCGGTAGCATCGGCTACACCATCGAGGCCGAGATTCGGTTGCCCCACCATGCCGGCGCCCTGGCGATGGCCCGTACACCCGACAGCGTCAACCCCGAGCGTCGCTCCGACGGCAGCCAGTTCTACATCACCCTGGCGGCTACCCCCCACCTGGACGGGGCCTATACCGTCTTCGGCGATTGCAGCGGCTCGCTGGATGTGGTGCGCCGGATTCAGGTTGGGGATAAAATGCTGCGGGTACGGGTGGAGACCCGGTAGGAAACATGCCTTTGGACCGAACCTACGAAAAGACCATCGCCGTCAACCGCCAGGCCCGCCACGAATACGACATCCTGGAGACCTATGAGGCCGGCCTATCCCTGACCGGCTCCGAGATCAAGTCCATCCGCGCCGGCCGGGTCAACCTGCGCGGCGGCTATGCCCGCGTCAAAGAGGGCGAGGTGTGGCTGATGGATGTGCACATTGCCCCCTATCTGGAATCCGGCCGCCACTTTGGCCACTCTCCCACCCGCCCCCGCCGTCTCCTTCTGCACCGTCGCGAGATCAACCGCCTGCGCGGCCGGCTGGAGTCCGGCCTCACCCTGATTCCCCTGCGCCTGTACATCAAAGGGCGCTGGGCCAAGGTGGAACTCGGCCTGTGCCGGGGACGCAAACTCTACGACCGCCGCGAAGCCATCGCCCGCCGAGAGGCCCGCCGCGAGATCGAAAGGGAGTGGAAAGAGAGACGAAGGTAGGGAAAGTAGGGGCAGGGGAACGTCTTGCCTCTACAGTGGCCCTTGGCCAAGCCCCATTGTCTTCCTATTCCTACGACACTTAATTCTCCTACTGCAAGGTGTATAATGAAACCAAAAAACAGGATGGCGAATAGAGGCGACTATTCGGGTACAAAAATGAACCGTATTTATTTCGCCGATAACCTGACGGTGTTGAAGGATCTCGAAGATGCTTCTGTGGACTTGATCTATATCGACCCGCCGTTCAACACCGGCAAAGTCCAGAGCCGGACCCAGATCAAGACGGTCCGCTCGGCGAACGGGGACCGGGTTGGTTTCCAGGGGAAAAGATACCGGACGATCCCGTTGGGCACGATTTCGTTCAGCGACATCTTCGATGACTATCTGGCTTTCCTGGAACCGCGTTTGCGGGAGGCCCACCGCGTCCTGGCGCCCCACGGCAGCCTGTATTTCCATGTGGACTACCGGGAAGTCCACTACTGTAAAGTGTTGCTCGACACGATCTTCGGCCGCGACTGTTTCCTCAACGAGATTATCTGGGCCTATGACTACGGAGGAAGGCCGCGGCGCAGGTGGCCTCCAAAACACGACAATATTTCAAAGACCCCGAACGGTATCTGTTCAATGAAGACGAAATCGAGCGCATTCCTTACATGGCTCCCGGACTCGTCGGCCCTGAGAAAGCCGCCCGTGGCAAGTTGCCTACGGATGTTTGGTGGCACACGATTGTGCCTACCAACGGCAAGGAACGCACCGGGTATCCAACCCAGAAGCCCCTGGGCATTCTGAAGCGAATCGTCCAGGCCTCATCACGACCGGGCGATCTGGTTCTGGACTTTTTTGCCGGAAGTGGCACCACAGGGGAAGCCTGTTTGCTTCTTGGGCGGCGATTTATTCTGGTGGATAATAACCTTGAGGCGATGGTGACCATGGCCCGTCGGTTTGCAGGGGTTCCCTCGATTGAGTGGATTAACTTCGACCCCAGTCCATATCAGCGGCCTTCATTGTTCGACACCGGAGCGACAGGTGTGGCCGGCCCCTAAGAGGAAACCAGGCAATGGGTCCGATCGAAGATCCCGAGGTACAGTGCCTGGCCCGAATCGCCACTGCAATCAAACGAGATTATATTCACGAGGACGCTGCCTGGGCAGATAGCCCATTCGCATGGATCCGCACCCGGCCTTCGCGACAGATTGGCAAGATCGGCGAACAACTGGTTGCCGGATGGTGCACGTCCAAGGGAATGTCTGTTGTAAAATGTCGCGACTCGGAAGCGGACCTGATCATCGAAGGACATCGGGTGGAAATAAGTTCTCCACATTGTGGGAAGTCGGATATTATGTCTTTCAACAATTCCGCGACCAGGATTATGAATTTGCCATTTGCCTGGGGATATCCCCATTGGAAGCACACTGCTGGGTGGTTCCAAAATCGGTAATTCTGTAGAAAGCAACCCCGCAACATACCGGTGAGGAGGGAGAAGAAACTTATTGGCTCCACATATCGGTGAAGGATCCGCCTGCTTGGCTCTCGGAGTATGGGGGGAATTTGCAACAAGCCCTGGAGATTCTGCGAGAGATGAGCCGTACACCGCCACAGGCGGGGCAGACCGGTCGGCCGTAATCTGTGCTCCGGGTTTAAAGCAGGCAGAAACGGCACCTGCCACAATTTTTTCGGGAATCGGGTAAGAGCAGGGCAATGCCCTGGCCTTGCTTCGTATTGCCTCATTTGTCGGGGTCTAGACGTTATGATATAATCCCCCTATCACCGGCCCGATTCGAGTTGCCAGGAGGAGGTGGACCGTGATTTCGTTTCGCCTGACCCCCGAACTAGAGGAACTCCAGGCCCGCGCCCGTCGCTTCGCCCGGGAGGAAATCCTTCCCATCGCCGCCGAGTACGACCGCCGGGGCGAGCATCCCGCCTTTATCATCGAACGCGCCTACCAGGAGGGCCTGATCAATCTGGCCATCCCGGTCGAATACGGCGGTGGAGGTCAGGGGGCGCTGGCCAACTGCATCGTGACCGAGGAACTGGGCGCCGCCTGCGCCGGCATTACCACCACCATTATGGTCAACACCCTGGCCACCACCCCACTCGTCCTCTTCGGCACGGAGGAACAAAAAGAGCGCTTCCTCAAACCGCTCTGCCAGAACCACCAACTGGCCGCCTTCTGTCTGACCGAACGCGAGGCCGGCAGCGATGCCGGCAACGTGCGCACGACGGCCATCCCGGACGGCGATGAATACGTCCTGAACGGCGTCAAGTGCTTTATCTCCAACGGCGCCATCGCCTCCCTCTACACCGTCTTTGCCATCACCGATCCGGAACGCGGCCCCCGCAGCATGACCGCCTTTATCGTCCCGGCGGACCTGCCGGGTATTTCCATCACCAAGATCGAGGACAAGATGGGCCAGCGAGCCTCCAACACGGCCGAGATCACCTTCACCGACGTGCGTATTCCCCGCGAGAACATGCTGGGCAGGGAGGGACGAGGCTTTGCCGTAGCCCTCAGGACACTGGATGCCGCCCGGGCCGGCGTGGCCGCCCTGGCCACCGGCGTAGCCCGACGGGCGCTGGAACTGGCCACCGAATACGCCCAGAAGCGCGTCCAGTTCGGCAAACCCATCGCCGAACAACAGGCCATCCAGTTTATGCTGGCCGATATGGCCATGCAGGTCGAAGCCGCCCGCCTGCTCGCCTGGTACGCCGCCTGGCTGACCGACGAAGGGCTGCCGAACACCAAGGAATCGGCCATGGCCAAGTGCTTCGCCAGCGACGTAGCCATGCGCGTCACCACCGATGCCGTACAGATCTTTGGCGGGTACGGCTATATGCGCGACTACCCGGTGGAAAAGTTGATGCGCGATGCGAAACTCTTGCAGATCTACGAGGGCACCAACCAGATTCAGCGTCTGGTGATCGCCCGTCACCTGCTCAAGGGGTAGGTAAATGGTCTTCCTTCCCGCCTGTCGAACAGGGGGCCAGCCGATCCTTTTCCGGGGGTGAACGATGGTAGATTTTGAACTTTCGGAAGAACAACAGGCCTTTCGAGACCTGGCACGGGATTTTACCCGACAGGAGATCATTCCCCGGGCCCGCCAGGCCGATGAGAGTGGGGAATTCCCCCTGGAGGTACTGCGGCGGGCCCACCAGGCCGGCCTCTTGAACCTGGAGGTGCCGGAGGAATACGGCGGGGCCGGCCTGGGCGCCTTTGAGGTCGCCCTGATCGCCGAGGAGATGGGGGCCGGCTGCGCCGGCATCACCACCAGCCTCCTGGGCAACGGGCTGGCCCTCCTCCCCATCCTCCTCTTCGGAAGCGCGGAGCAAAAGGTCCGCTTCCTGCCCGCCTTCTGCGCCGAGCCGCGCCTGGCCGCCTTCTGCCTGACCGAGCCGGGGGCCGGCTCCGACGCCTCCGCCGTTTCCACCGTCGCCCGTCGGGAAGGAGGGGAATACGTCCTCGATGGGGTCAAGACCTTTATCACCAACGGCGGACTGGCCTCCCTTTACACCGTCATCGCTTCCACCGACCGTTCCCGCGGCGCCCGAGGCCTCTCGGCCTTTGTCGTGCCGGCCGACACCCCGGGGCTCTCGACGGGGAAAAAGGAACGCAAGATGGGCCAGCGCGCCTCCGACACCCGCGAGGTCATCTTCGAAGGCGTGCGCATACCGGCCGAAAACCGCCTGGGGAAAGAAGGCGAAGGCTTCCGCATCCTCGTAGAGACACTGAACCGCGCCCGCGTCGGCGTGGCCGCAATCGGGGTGGGCCTGGCCCGGGCTGCCTTTGAAGCCGCACGCGATTATGCCCACCAGCGTGTCCAGTTCGGCAAACCCATCGCCTCCTACCAGGCCGTCCAATTCATGCTGGCCGATATGGCCATCGGCGTGGAGACCGCCCGTCTGCTCACCTGGCGCGCCGCCCGGGCCTATGACCGGGGTGAGGCGGAGGCCGAACGCCTTTCCGCCATGGCCAAATGCTACGCCTCCGATACGGCGATGCGCATCACCACCGACGCGGTGCAGATTCTGGGCGGCTACGGCTATATGCAGGATTATCCCGTCGAAAAGTTCATGCGCGATGCCAAACTCCTGCAGATCTACGAGGGCACCAACCAGATTCAGCGCCTGATTATCGCCCGACGATTGTAACACCAGATGGGACACCGATGCCGACCCAGGCCGGCCTGTACACTTTCCCTTCCCTGGACGACCTCCTCGGGCAATTCTGCATCCTGGCCGAAAGCCATCGGGGCCGGGCTACCCTTCGTACCTACGGATATAGCCGGCCGGGAGTAGGGGCAGGG
>DAOUAK010000094.1:0-2852 GCA_034433695.1 Chloroflexia bacterium | reverse complement strand
GTGCAGGTTGGGGAGATGCCCACGGCGCTCGGTTTCACCGGGCAGCGGCTGGACGCCGGGGTAGGCCTCCTCTACTACCGGGCCCGCTACTACGACCCGGCGTTGGGGAGATTTACCCAGCCGGATACGATTGTGCCCGATCCGAGAGATCCCCAGGGCTTGAACCGTTATACGTATGTGCGTAACAACCCCTTGCGGTATACGGACCCTACAGGCATGCGGGAACAGGAGAGCGAGGATTATACCGATCCCGACCCGGAAACATCGCGCTCTGCTGCGAAAACTGCGCGCAAAGTTATCTACCACGAAGTCAAAGCATATGCATACGCCTACTACTGTGCCAACTTCTCCCTTCCCTTCGAGGGGTCTCCCCCGATCACAGACCCGTTTGGTTCCCGGCGAGGCGATCGTTACCACAAGGGGGTAGACTTTGGGGGCTCCTTTTCAGTCTATGCTCCCTACGAAGGGACCGTGACGTATGCCGGCTCTAGCAAGGAGGCTGGCATGTGGAAACTGCGCAATAAAAAGAACCCAGACGAAGTACAAGAGTGGTCGGTGTGGAAGGGAAATGCGCCCTGGGTTTCGGATAGGGATGTACTTGACAAAATCAATGAATACCTGGCTTCGGGTGAATGGGAGGACGTCGAACCAGGTTGGAGCCATACCGAAGGAACGCTGGTCGAAATCCGGCATAACATACCTCACGTGTCATGGTCCCTGACAACCCGCATGGAACATGTGGGGGCCCTCCAAGTGGCTCAAGGCCAGTCTGTATCCCGAGGAGAGGCCATCGGCGTTACCCAGAACAACGGCTGGAGCACAGGTATCCATCTCCATTACGCTCTTCGGTTTACCTATATGGGACGATCATCCTGGCTCAACCCCATCTGCCCTAAACCTTAGTCTATCGTCACGGGAAAAATATGAAATGAAACCACTAACTTCTCGGCTTATTCCACCATGTTTCCTTATTTTTCTCCTGCTTGCTTGCGGTCCGGCTATCCCAGAATCGTCTATCATTTCTCCTCCCCGGACTCAGCAGCCCACGCGCAAGGAGATAACCTTTCCCCCAACCATTCCTTCATCTGTGCAACCTAAAGCAACACCTACGTCACGGCCCTTCGAGAAAGAGAGCATCCCTATACGACTCTCGGGGGAAGCCCCCTTCGCCCTTTCGAATGGCTATGCTTTTCTCGTAAGCGGAGGGCGCCTCGTAGTGGAAGATCTTTCGGACCTTGCAGCGCCAACTCGGATATGGCAGAGCGAACAACTTGGCCGGGAAGTTTCCGGCATCGCTGTCATGGGCTACAGGATATTCCTCCTTGCTGACGGTGCTTTGCAGATTTGGGAGGCAACCGACGTCTTCCACCCGAACTTGCTGTCTTCCATCTGGGTCGGGGAGCAGAGGGTTGCGATCGTTGGAGCGCGGCTTTACCTGGTCTCTTTCCCCGATGACGAAGTGTGCAACATTACCACCTTTGATCTGACGCAACCTGGCAATCCACAAGAATTGGGCAAAACCGTCCTTGATCTCCCTAAGCCCCATCGTTGGATGATCATCGACAAACATATGTACGGCTTATATGACGGCCACGTTGAACTGTTCGACCTTTCTAACCCTTCCCGGGCCGTTTTGTTGGCAAGCCTTGCGGTTCCCACCGATATCCGCTCGCAAGTGATGGAAAAGAGCAACAGTCTTCTTATTGGAACGCATTCCGGTGTCTGGGTTTTCGATATCAGCAATCCCCGAAATCCCCAAGGGGTGGCTCATTACCAGAACTTGCCGGTTGATCACCTGGGGATAATTGGTGACCGGGGATACTTGATAACCTCCATTTGCGAAGGTGAGGAAACGGAAGAGGGGCAAGTGGTGTATGGGTGTGGTATTGTGGTTGAGGTCGTGGATTTCTCATTGCCCAATTCGCCATCTCACCTGGGCTACGTCCGACTTCGTCTGGCCGAGGGGGATTTCGGATATATAGAGGAAGCGCGCTTCCTCAAGCCCTATGCATTTCTCAAGTCGAGCATCGGGTTCTGGTACGCACTGGACTTTTCTGTGTTTGACCCATAAAGGGCTCATCTTCACTACTGCCTTTGAGAAGCGGGAGCGGTATGCATCGCTACCCCCCACGGATCAAGGTTTGCTGATAAACCTGTGAGGGTGCGCGAGAGCGGCGAAGGAGGTGAATTTGGTACTCGCCAGGGTTATGGCCCTCACCACGGCGTTGACTATCCCGGGTCATTTTCAGTCTATGCTCCCTACGAAGGGACCGTGACGTATGCCGGCTCTAGCAAGGAGGCCGGCATGTGGAAACTGCGCAACAAGGACACGGGGGAAAAGCAAGAGTGGTCGGTGTGGAAGGGGAATACACCCCTGGTTTCGGATAGGGAAGTATTTGACCGAATCAATGGATACCTGGCTTCGGATGAATGGGAGGACATTGAGTCTGGCTGGAGTCATACCGAAGGGACATTGATCAAAATCCGACATCACATACCGGGGGTATCGTGGTCTTTGACAACTTACTACGAGCACCTCGATAGTGTAGGATCTCTAAACGTTGCCACGAGACAGATGGTATCCCGTGGGGATAGGTTAGGCAATACGAATAACAATGGTTGGAGCACAGGTGCACACCTCCACTATGGTGTGCAGTTCACCTTCATGGGACGCTCGACATGGTTGAACCCCATTTGCCCATCTCCATAAGGAACTGGACATTGGCGAAAAATCACTTTAACAACTCAAGAGCCGCTCACTCTTTTGCGGCGGTAAGGCGTGCAGAAGCGACCTGCGCTCGATAGCCGTTCGAGCACAGGTGATTCACGCGCTAGCAGGCAATCGGGCGCTA
>DAOUAK010000093.1:0-2178 GCA_034433695.1 Chloroflexia bacterium | reverse complement strand
AAGATGAGGTGCTGGCGAGATTCCTGGGTGGCCGGCCGGGTGCCGATGACGTTCTGGCTTTTTCCCAGGGGAAACCGGGAAAAAAGGCCGGGGAAATCGGCCGCGAAGGCGAGGAAAACCAGTAGAGAGAGAATCGTCGCCGCAGGCCGGCTGTAGAGGTAGAGGAGCGGGGTCAGGGCGGCGGCCAGGTAGAGGAGGGCCAGGGGCAGAGCCAGAGTGGGAAGGGCACGGAAGGTCTGCACCTCCACTTCCAGGCCGGCCTGGCGCATCCTGGCATTGACATAAGCCGCCGCCCGGGCCTCGGCGGCCGAGGTGGGCGGACGCGGGCCGATCTCCTGAGATAGGTACTGGACGGCAGCCAGTTGTTCTTCCATGAACGGGACCTTTTTCCAGCGATTACGAGCGAAGGGAAAGAAGGTTTCCCTTCTATCTTTCGGCCAGAGCCCGCTTGAGGGCGTGGATGGCCGGGATAACGGTGGGATCGACCCGATAGAGCATGGCCAGGTAATAACTTGTGGCATCCCCCAGGAGGACGGTGGAAAGCATCTGGGCCAGCGGGCTTTTTCCCCGGCCGGCGACGGTCCGGCAGGGAATCCCCGCTTCCTCGAATAGATGCCGGGTGACCTCCTGCCGCAGGCGGTTGCGTGGGTGGTCGTGCTCCGAGGCCAGGAAGAGGGCCCGGACCCGGCCGGCGAGGGAGGGCGGGTTGGAGATCCCGGCGATGGCGTTATGGTCCATCTCCGGCAACTCCTCGAAAAAGGCCCACGATTTGCTGTTTTCGTTCAACTGGCCTTTCCAGCGACGGGCCACCGGAGCGAGGAGGTCGCTTCCGTAGACCGTGGGCAGGCAGCCGTGGAGCCAGGAGGCCAGTTCCTTGGCCGGGTTTTTCTCCAGGGGGACGGCCGGTTCGATCTCGGCCCGCAGCGCCTGGAGGACGGCAATGCTCTCCCCCACTTCCGGGCTCATATCCGGCAGGAGGTCCAGGCGAACCAGGACGCCCAGCAGAAGGAGGAAACTGTAGCCCAGTGCTTCCCGAGGCTGGGCCGGATAATCGAAGGTGAGGAGGGAAGCGCCCCACTCGGAGGCCCGGCGGGCCAGTTCCCCGCCGGTGGTCACGACCACCAGCGGCGCCCCCCGCCGGAAGGCCTCGGCGGCGGAGGAGAGGGTCTCCTCGGTGTTGCCGGAGTAACTGGAGGCCAGGACCAGCGTATGGGGGCCGGCCCACGCCGGCAGGCCGTAGTTGCGGTGGACAAAGACGGGGACGGATGCCAGGTCCCGGGCCAGGGCCGCCAGGAGGTCTCCGCCGATGGCCGAGCCTCCCATACCGGCCACGAGGACGGCTCGAGGGGGAAGAGGGGGGACCGGCGGTACCCATTCCCTGACGATGCGCCAGGCTTCACGGCACTGGCCGGCCAGGTCGAAAAGACGAACGCAGGCGTTCGATGGGTCGTGTTCCGCATAGATAGCCGGGCTGTCCAGGTCCGGCAAGGGCGATTGGGCCATAGACATCCTCCACACTTTAGCCTGATTATACCATAGGGACATTTTCCCTTCAAACTCGGCAGGGACAGGCCACACCATTTTGCAGGGGACCCCGATCTGCCCTGGCCGATCCTCGTTTTTTTGCCTCAGGGGAAAGTGTATCCCATATTTTCGGAGATAGGGAAACCGAAGACCCAGGACACGGCCGGGAAAGGTAGCCCGGCCCTGCGGCGAGGATTCGCAGGGGAAAAAAGGCCGGGGAACGGGGGAAGAAAATCGTCCGAGGATTTCCGGAACCTTTGGGGGACATCCCCATGTCGTCTCCCCAAAGTGTTGGGTAGGGGCGAGGCACGTCTCGCCCCTGTACGGGCGAGGCATGTCCCGCCAACACTTGCCTCAAGATAGGTGAAAAAAAAATCACAATTTGACAAAACAGAGAAGATGTGGTATAATATTTTTGTGCAAGAGGACAGGATGTCCTGGGGCAGATGGCTGACCTACGAGAGCCGAAAGGAGGTGAAGATGGGAACAGAACTTCCCTGGGCGGGCCCAAGGCGGAGCGGGCAGCGGGCCGGCGTTCCCTGTCGAGGCAGGCATCCCACCTGCCGTGGAATGCTCCGGTAAGGAGGAAACCGATGCGTGTCCCTATCTCCGCTTTCCTTGTGTTCTTCACCTTGCTTCTGGCCGGCTGCACCC
>DAOUAK010000092.1:0-14036 GCA_034433695.1 Chloroflexia bacterium | reverse complement strand
TAACAGCAGGTAGCCTGGGTGTCCCCGGTCGGGCAGGCTGCGGAAAAGTCCTCCCCGATAGGGGAGCCGAGTTTGCGGGCATTGGCGATCCAGGCGTTGCGGATCGTGGTGTTGTCCAGTTGGAAGGGGCCGTGGGGGGCGTCGTTCTGGTCCACATAGCCCATCGGGAAGGGCTCACCTCCCAAAACCAGATCCCCCGCCCAAAGGTTACCGTATTCCCAGCCGTAGGGATCCACGGGGGTCCAGACGCCGTTGACAAGCCGTTGGACCTCGAAATGGAGATGGGCTCCGGTGCCGCCCACTCCGCTTCGGCCGATCTCCTGGCCGGCGTGGACTGACTCCCCTGGATTGACCGACAGCGTGCTGAGGTGGAGATACCATGTTTCGTAGTCAGCGCTGTGTCTAATGCGGATCACGCTTCCGGCAGCGAAGTCCACCGTTCCTTGCCGGGCCGCGTTGACCGGGGTATCCGGGGGACATTTCAGGTCGTACCCCTCGTGCCCATCATACCACAGCCAACCGGGACCCCCATCCGGGCACCAGCTGGGGTTGTCCTGGTTCCAGCGCAGGTTCCACAGGTTCAGGTTCCCGTCGGTGTAGCCCAACCAGCCGTGATCGTCGCACTCGTCGCCCGACTGAGGAGCGTTCGTGACCGTGCCGCGGGTGTAGATCTGGATCTGGTCGTCGGCTGCTTGCCCCGGCCCGGTGTGGTCGTACCAGTTGTTGAACTGAAACCTCTGGCGCAGGGGGTAGGCCAGACGGAAAACCTCCAGGGTCGAGGGTTCCATAGAACCCTCCAGCGGCAGGGTGCTCAGGAAACTGAAAGCGGCAACGATCAGCACGAGGAATGTGACCCAGACGGCACGCATTTTGCCCCCTCCTTCTCTACTTGCCCAGGAGCGCGACCTCGGGGCTCAAGCCCCCCTGTTGGGTCAGTTGCTGCAGCCCCGTTCCATCCGCCCGGATGAACCAGAGGTTGTTCTCCCCGCCCCGGTTAGAGACAAAGACCAGCCCGGAGCCGTCGGGGAGCCACCCGGGGTCCCAGTGGGCGTAATGGCCCTCCGAGGAAAGGAGCAGCCGCTCCTTTCCCTCCAGGTCGATGAGCCAGAGACTGGTGACCATGTCCCCCCAGGTCGTGGGGTAATAGCCCCGGTTCCAGGTCGGGTAGTTTTCCCAACGAACAAAGGCCAGAGATTTTCCGTCAGGAGACCAGGCGAGGTCAAAGTCGTACATTTCGGTAGGCTCGGTGAGAGGACGCTGGTTGGACCCGTCGGCATCCATCACCCACATTTGCCCTGGTTGGGGAATCGAGCCCTTCAGCATCCAGATCAGGACGCAGGTCCGGCCATCGGGAGATAAGGCCAGGTCTCGAACATAGATCCCGGCGGGAGGCCGCGACACGGCAAAAGGGGTCAGGTTCGAGCCGTCTATATCCATGGCACCAAGGTATATTTCTCCAACCGGGAGTAAGGAGAAGATGACCCTTTTGCCATCCGGGGACACCGCAGCCGCAGCCATGTCATGGGTGACGGGAGCAGGAAATGGCACATAATCCCCCTCGAGGGTCATCGTTCCCCACATAAGGCTTCTAAGTAGCCCCGCCACAATGAACCGTTCGCTCCCCGGAATCCACAGCAGGTAACCAATTCCAAGGTCGCCTGGCATATCAGGTCGGTAGATCTTGCTGCCATCGGTCTGGATGACCAGGGTGATGACCCCACTACCTTCCCAGGCCTGCAAGGTGAGGGCGATGTAGAGGCCATCGGGGGACACGGATAGGTCGGAAACCCACAGATAGGAAACCCATCTGGCAATGTGCGGGTCGGGAGGCTCGAACTTGCCCTCGATTGCCGAGGAGGATAGGTCCAGGAGCAGTTCTTCCCGGAGCATCCCTCGCTCATAGCGCAGCATCCAGAGTTGCACCGGCTGCGCCAGCCATGATCCTCCGGGCTCCCCCGGCCGCTGCACGGCGTAGATCACCGTGGGAAAGCCCTCCGGGAGCGCCTCCGCCGGGGCATAGGGAGTCGGAGTCACCACCCACGGCGTTGGGGTGGGGGAAGGGGTCCAGGGCTCAGGGGTAGGGATTTTGAGGGTTACAATGGGAACCGTCACGAGGGGAAAAGGGGAGGGCGTCGGGGTGGCGCTCGGCCGAGGCGGAACGGCCGTCTCGACGCTCGTAGCCGTCGGCCGAGGCGGAACGGCCGTCTCGACCTCCTGGCCGGCCGGGGGAGAGGCCCAATAGGCGGTGCAGCCGGCCAGAAGAAACACGAACAAACCCAGAAGGATGGCTACCTTTCGGACACCCATCGCTTTCCTCCTTGATTTCACACTCCATCCTTGCATTCCGTTTGTATCCTATCCTGCTCCCACCTCCTTTCGGTCCTAGCCGGTCGGCTGTCGGCTCCAGGACCTCCTGCCTTCTACTGTACAAAGATATGATAGCACATCCCTTCCGTTTTGTCTTTTTTCGGCAATTC
This sequence comes from Chloroflexia bacterium, assembly GCA_034433695.1. Classification (GTDB taxonomy): domain Bacteria; phylum Chloroflexota; class Chloroflexia; order DTKN01; family DTKN01; genus JASFBA01. Next base: position 11,559 of record DAOUAK010000092.1, on the reverse strand, counting down.
AGGACCATTTCCCCGGACCTCTTGAAGGTACGGGGGTGTCTTCCCGGAAATCCCCGGACGGCTTTTTCAGCCGTTCCCCGGCCCATTTTTCCCCGCTTATCCTCGCCGCTCCACAAGGCCGGTACGGGCGCAATTCGATTACACCCTTCTCCGCATTCCTCCTGGAACCGGGGGCAGAACACGCTCCGCCCTTCCCGGCCGCATCCCGGGTCTCGGTTCCTTCGATACTTGGTTTACCCCATCTCAAATCTGGGACACCTCCGGTGCGGCCCGTGTTGGGTTGTCCCATCCCTTTGCTCCCAGGATTGGGCAAGGTACCCGTCGAATGTCCCGGCGGTGAGTGAGCGTTTCACGCCGGGGACATACCAATGTAGAAAAAGATACCCCAAAAGGGCCAAGGGCCGGCGCGGCCCCGTAAAAGACCGGGAAACGAGGCCGGCCGCTGCCCACAATGGACCGGCTGACAATGCCGGCACTGCGTTCTACTACATCTAGAGGCTGGGCAGCGCGAAGTGGCCACATATGGTAGCCAGGGGCGGTCTGGGCCGCGAGCATTGTGCAGCGGTGTTGTCCCCAACCTGTAACGCTTTCGAGAGGAGGTTTGCGCTCCAGGTGAGGCTGTAGTACAATAAGTAAAGACGTACTTTAAGACCGAGGAGGTCTGGATGGAGTTCTATTTCTGGCTGCTGGCCATTCCGGTGCTGGCCGTCCTCATCCTTGTCCATGAGGTGGGGCACTTTCTGGCCGCCCGCTGGATGAAGGTGCGGGTTGAGGAGTTTGGCATCGGTTTTCCGCCGCGCCTGCTCACCCTGGGGGTGCGGGGCGGCGTCCGCTATACCCTGAACGCGATTCCCCTGGGCGGCTTTGTCAAGATGGCCGGAGAGGAAGACCCCCGGGTGCCGGGCAGCCTGGCGGGGAAAAAACCCTGGCAGCGGGTCATTGTGCTGAGCGCGGGGGCGCTGATGAACTTTTTTCTGGCCCTGGCCCTCTTTACCGGGCTGGCCGTCTACGGGTACGAGGAGCCGGTCAGCCAGCGGGTGGGCATCTTCCTCATCGAGCCGGACTCTCCGGCCGAACGGGCCGGCCTGCAGGTCGGCGACGTGATTGCGAGCATCAACGGCCGGCCGGTCACTTCCCTCTATGACGTCCGTCTGGAATCCACGCTCAACCGGGGCTATACCATCACCCTGATCATCGAACGCAGCGGTCGGCAGGAAAGTGTGGAACTGGTGCCCCGACAGAACCCCCCGCCGGGGCAGGGGGCCATCGGCATCGGCCTGGATTACTACGAGGCTCCGGTGACCATACAGCGCCTCTTCCCCGGTTCTCCGGCCGAGCGGGCCGGCCTGCGCATCGGCGACGTGATCCTTTCCCTGAACGGCCGGCCCATCGAAAATAGCCTCCAGTATCGGGCCTACTTCACCCGGGAGTGCCGTGAGGCCACCGTAGCCGGACTGCGGGCCATCGCCGGCCTCCTGGTCGGAGACGGGCGCTACGTCCGGGATCTCCTGCCTCGCCCGGTCCTGGTGGAAATCGAGCGGGAGGGGCAACGCCTGGGTCCGTTCCTCCTGGGAAACGACCTGGCCTACGCCGAACTCCCGCTGGGACTGGACTACTGGCGCTGGGCCTGGCGAAGGGGCGGCCTGGCCGAGGGCTGGGGGGAAACGGTGGAGGCGATGTGGCTGGTGCCGCGGACGCTGGCGGCCATCTTCCGCCAGTCGGTGCCGCCGAGCGAACTGGCCGGCCCGGTGGGCATTACCTACATTACGGCCCAGGTGGCCCGGGAGGCCGGCTTCCTCGGCGTGCTCCGGGCAACGGCCGCCATCAGCATCAACCTTTGCCTGGTGAACCTCTTTCCTCTGCCGGCCCTGGACGGCGGCCGGCTGGTCTTTGTCCTCCTGGAATGGCTGCGCCGGGGGCGGCGGGTGCCGCCGGAATGGGAGGGGGCCATCCACATGGCCGGCTTTATCCTCCTGATCGGCCTGGCCCTCCTCCTCACCTATTATGACATCCTGCGCGTGGCCGGTGGAAGCCTGGGAGGTCCGTGATGGAAGCGTCTCGTCCCCATCCCCGGCGTCTCTCCCGTCCGGTGCGCCTGGGATCGGTCGTCATCGGCGGAGGGGGGCCGATCGTGGTCCAGTCCATGTGCAACACCGATACCCGCGACGTCGCTGCCACCTTATCCCAGATCTCCGCCCTGGCCGAGGCCGGCTGCGAGGTGGTGCGGGTGGCCGTCCCCGATAGTGAGGCGGCCGAGGCCCTTGCCGCGATCGTCCGCGCCAGCCCCATCCCGGTGGTCGCCGATATCCACTTTGACCACCGCCTGGCCCTGGCCGCCCTCCAGGCCGGCATCCACGGCCTGCGTCTGAATCCGGGCAACATCCGCGATCCCGAAAAGGTGCGAGCCGTCGTGCGCGCCGCCAAGGAGCGGGGCGTGCCCATCCGCATCGGAGTCAATGCCGGCTCCCTTCCCCCGCCGGAGGAAGAACCCGGCCGGCCCCCGCCGACGCTCCGGGAGGTACAGACCACCTTGCCCAAACGGATGGTCCGGGCCGCCCTGGACCACATCCGCATCCTGGAGGAACTCGACTTTCACGACATCGTCGTCTCCCTGAAGGCCTTTGACGTGCCGATCACCGTCGCCGCCAACCGCCTGCTGGCCCGGCAGGTCCCTTACCCTTTGCATATCGGCATCACCGAGGCCGGCCTGCCCTGGGCCGGGACGATCCGTTCGGCCGTGGGCATCGGCATCCTCCTCTCCGAGGGCCTGGGGGATACCATCCGCGTCTCCCTCACCGGCGACCCGGTGGAGGAGGTGCGGGTGGCCTATGAGATTCTGCGGGCCCTCAACCTGCGCCGACGCGGCCCTACCCTCGTCTCCTGTCCCACCTGCGGGCGTACCGAGGTGGACCTGGTGCGTCTGGCCGAAGAGGTCGAAAGGCGCCTCCAGGGCCTTCCGGCGACGATCACGGTGGCCGTGATGGGCTGCGTGGTCAACGGACCGGGCGAGGCCCGCATGGCCGATTACGGCATCGCCGCCGGCCGAGGCCGCGGGGTGATCTTCCGCCACGGGGAGGTCGTCGGTTCTGCCCCCGAGGAAAAACTGGTCGAGGCCCTCCTGGCCGAGATCGGGCGCGACTTTCCCGACCTGGCCCGACGGAAAAGCCCGGCCGGCCCGAAGCGCTGACAGGGGGACGGAGAAGGTGTCGGGATGACTTCCTCGGAGCAAAGGGGACGGCAGCCGCCGGAGGCCGCCCTCATAGGTTTATGTTACCTTGCCTACCCCACCAGCCTGACGCTCCGGGCGGCCAACGCCATCCAGACCTATTTGACGGTGCGGGCGTTGCGGGCCCGCTGCCCCGATCTCCTGGTGATCGTCCCGCGCCTCTTCTGTGAGCCCAGCGCCTTTACCGAGGTCGGTGCGGTGCATCTACCGCGTCTTCCCGTGGGGAAACTCTCGCGCCTCTTTCCTTCCACCGGCTGGTATTACCTGGAGCGTACCCTTTTCGCCTGGATGGTGGCCCTTTTCCTCCTTTTCCGTCGCCTGCTGGGAAAACGCTGCCGGGCCGTCTATGTCCGGGAGGTCATCTGCGCCTACTGGTTGAGCGGCTTCCTTCGGCATCTCACCGGCGCCCGCCTGATCTACGAGGCCCACGAACTCGAAAGCCGCAACCCCTCTCGGGCCCGGGGCCGGCTCTGGCAGCCGATCTTGCAACGGCTGGACCGCACCCTCCTCCGGCGGGCCGATGGGGTCGTCTCCCTGACCGAGACCTTTGCCCGCGAACTGGAAGAAAATGGCTGGCGGCCGGCCGCCCGCACCGCCGTCCTGCCCGATGCCTATGATGAGGCACTGTACCATCCCCTGGAACGTTCCTCGTGTCGGGAGGCGCTGGGCCTCCCGGCCGATGGGCAGGTTCTGGTCTATGCCGGCTTGACCTTTTCTTACCGGGGACTGGAACTCCTCCTGGAGGCGCTGGCCGCCCTCGCCCCCCGCTTTCCGGCGCTGCGGCTGGAACTGGTGGGCGGTCGGCCGGTGGAGATCGCCGGCCTGCGCGGGCGGGCCTGTGCCTTGGGGGTGGAGGGCCGGGTGCATTTTCGGGGAAGCGTCCCCCGAACGGAGGTGCCCCGTTACCTGGGGGCCGCCGACGTGCTGGTCATCCCCGGCACGGTCTCGGGGGCCTCGGCCTCCCCGCTGAAGATGTTCGAGTATATGGCCACGGGCCGGCCCATCGTCTGTGTGGACATCCCGGCCCTGCGCGAGGTCCTGGACGACGACACCGCCTACTTCTTCCCTCCGGGCGACGCCCCGGCCCTGGCCCGCGCCCTGGAGACGGCGCTGACCCGCTCCGAGGAGGCGGAAAAAAAGGGGGAACAGGCCCGGTTGCGGGCCTCGGCCTATACCTACGGCCGGCGGGCCGAACGCCTGCTGGAGATCGTGCAGAATGTGCTCCGTCTAGGATGAAACGATACCGCCGCTTCTGCATCGCTCTGCTGTGCCTTCTTCTCCTGGGAGCCGCCCTCCCCACCTCCGCCCAGGAAGAACACCGGGCTGCCTTGGTGGTGGATTTCGGCGACGGACGGGTTTGGGTGCGGGTGGTCTCCTTCACCGAGGAGACGATCAGCGGGGTGGACCTGCTCCGACGTTCGGGGCTGGATGTCGCCATGGCAGGCGGCGGCTGGGGTGTGGCCGTCTGTGCCATCGAGGGGGTGGGCTGCCCGCCGACGCCGCAGGAGTGCTTCTGCCAATGCCGGGGCGTCCCCTGCCGCTACTGGGCTTATTTTCATCTGCGCGACGGGGCCTGGGTCTATGCCGACCGGGGGGCGGCCGACCGCCGCCTGGGCGACGGTGATGTGGACGGCTGGGTCTGGGGCGACGGCAAGACCCCACCCCCGCTTTTGACCTGGGAGGAAATCCGGGCGGCTGCCTCCCCGCCTGTTCCGACGACCAGGCCCTCTCCCGGCGGGAAAGCGACGCCGTCCCCCATGCCCACGACGGCCCGCCCCTATTCCTCCCGTTCTCCGACCGCCTGGGCCACACATACCCCCGGAGGATATCTCCCGGCCGAGTCGCCGCTTCCCCCGGCTTCCCCGACGCCGGCCGGCCGTTCCCCGGTTACCCCCGGGAGGCATCCGGGAACCGAGAGGCCGACGCCGCCTTCTTCCCAGACCTCGTCTCCGGCGCCGGCCACGGCCCCGCCGACGGCAAGTCCCCTCTCTCCCACAGCCTGGGTCTTCCTGGGGACGGCGCTTCTGCTCCTGGGGCTGGCCCTCTGGGTACGCCGGCGGAGGTAGGGGATGGCCGAGGAGTTGCCTGGGGAAATCCTGCTCCGGTGTTACCGGATGCTCCTGGAGGCCTACGGCCCGCAGGGGTGGTGGCCCGGGGAGGGACCTTTCGAGGTCATCGTGGGGGCCGTGCTCACCCAGAATACGGCCTGGGGCAATGTGGAGCGGGCGCTCGAAAATCTCAGGGCGGCGGGAGTCCTTTCTCCGGCCGCCCTCTACCACCTGTCGCAGGAGGCGCTGGAGCGCCTGTTGCGTCCGGCCGGCACCTACCGGGTCAAGGCGGCACGGTTGCGGGCGCTCCTGGAGTACCTCTTCCGCCGTCATGGGGGCGACCCAACGGCGTTTTCCCGGGGCGACTGGACGATATGGCGGGAGGAACTGCTGGCCGTGCCGGGAATCGGCCGCGAGACGGCCGACAGCATCCTCCTCTACGCCGCCGGCCGGCCAACCTTTGTGGTGGATGCCTATACCCGACGGCTGCTGGGCCGGCTGGGCCTGCTTCCGTCCCCTCCTTCCTACGAGCGTATCCGGGCCCTTTTTATGGCCCACCTCCCCCCGGACCCCGATCTCTACGGCGAATACCATGCCCTCATCGTCCGCCACGGCAAGGAACGCTGCCGCAAGAGACGGCCACGCTGTTTGGGCTGCCCGCTGGCCTCCCTCTGCGCCGCGGCCGAGTTATAGCCCGTGTCCCCTGAACAGTAGCGGCAGGGCACACCCTGCCGCGGTTGACGCCCCTCCAGCCCTCTGGTATACTGCCTCTGGCTGCGGCCCGGCGAATCCGGACGGAGGATCATGGAAACGGTCCTGCTGGGAGGCTACCTGGAAGAATATCTCCAGGCCCTGGAGGTAGGGCGGGGATACTCTTCCCACACCATCGCCGCCTACCGCCAGGACCTGGAGCAGTTTGCCGCCTTTCTGGAAGAAGAGGGCCGGCCCTGGCTTCAGGTGGACCGGCCGGCCGTCCGCCGCTTTCTGGCCCGCCTCCAGGAACGGGGGCTTTCCCCGGCCACCATCGCCCGGAAGGTGGCCGTCCTCCGTTCCTTCTACGGCTACCTGGTCCGCCGGGGAATCCTCCCGACCCATCCCCTGCGCGCCCTGGGGACGCCCAAGGTCCCTTCCCGCCTGCCCCGTTTCCTCACCGTGGAGGAGACGGTGGCCTTGCTCATGGCCCCGGATCTGCGCACACCCCAGGGCCTGCGCGACCGGGCCATTCTGGAACTCCTCTATGCCAGCGGCCTGCGGGTGGGGGAACTGGTCGCCCTGAACCTCGGCGATGTGGATTGGGGACGGCGAGAGGTGCACGTCCGGGGAAAGGGGGGACGCGAGCGCCTGGCCCTCCTGGGCCGGCCGGCCCTCCGGGCTCTACGGGCCTATGTCTACCAGGGCCGACCCCTGCTGGTCGGTCAGGGCAGGCCCCAGGCCCATCCCGATGCCGAAGCGCTCTTCCTCAACCGCTGGGGCAGGCGCCTGAGCGACCGGAGCGTCCGGACCCTCGTCTCCGAGTATGCCCGCCAGGTCGGCCTGGAGGACGTCACCCCGCACACCCTTCGCCACACCTTTGCCACCCACCTCCTAGAAGGCGGTGCCGACCTGCGCATCGTCCAGGAACTCCTCGGTCACGCCCGTCTGACCACCACCCAACGTTACACCCACGTCACCCAGACCCACCTGCGCGAGGTCTACGGCCGTATCTTTCCCCTTCCCAACTCAGGAGAGCCGGGCTGCCAGGAAAACCGCTGAGCAAAACGACGCAGGAGGCGGAGCACCGGCCGGCCGAGGACGAGCACGAGCAGGGCATTGCCCACACCGCGCACCAGGTCCCAGCCCAACGAGGTGACCAGGTAAAAGCGGGCATAGCGGAGTAGCGCCTCCGTCCACGAAAGCCCCGGTTGCCAGAGGATTTCGGAATTTTCTCCCGCCCCCAGGAAGGGCCAGAACCACAGGTTCATCACCGCTCCGAAGACAAGTCCCAGGAGCAGAGAAAAGGCCGCCAGGACCGCGACCTCCCCATAGCGCCGGCGGCGCATATCCGGCAGCCAGCCGGAAAGCATCCCGATCCATCCGGTGCTGAGCATCTGGTAGGGCAGCCAGGGGCCGACGCCGCTGGTCAGCAGGGCCGAGACCAGGAGCGTCAGCGCCCCCAGGAGGAAGCCGAAGGTAGGGCCGAAGACATAGCCGCAGAGGATAGGTAAAAAGAAGAGGGGCGAGAAAGCGTACCCGGAGAAGAGCCGTAGCACGGCCCCGACGGCGGCCAGGATCCCCAGGAGGGCCACCTGTTTGGAACCCAGCCCCTGCACCTCCATCCCGGCCAGGATGGCCAAGAGGCAAAGCGCGGTCACCAGCGGTGCATCGGCGGCGTGGGCCAGGAAACCTTCCCCGGCCGAACGGGGGGAAGCGATGAAGAAGGGGTAAAAGAAGGCCGCCAGGCCGGTCAGGCTGGCCAGGGCCACCATCCAGGCACTCAGCCTCGACCTGCGTCCCCCGGGGAATCTTCCGTTCATTTTCGCTCGCCTCAGGCCGATCTCGAAAGGCCTTTTTCTCTCAGCACATCCTCGACGGTAATCAGGCCGGGGATGCGGTACAGGCGCTGGACCTGGGAGGCAAAGTCCGGCCTCCCCACCATCACTTCTCGCACCGGCCCCTCGGCCTGAACCTTTCCGCCCTCCAGAATCACCGCCCGGTCGGCACAACGGGCCACCAGTTCCACATCATGGGTAGCCAGGACGACGGCCCGCCCTTCCCGCCGGTGGTCCAGGAGGAAGCGCTCCAGGGCCTCCTTCTGGGCATAGTCCAGCCCCCGGGTCGGTTCGTCCAGCAGGATGACTTCCGGTTCGGCCACCAGAACCGCCGCCAGGGCCGCCCGCTGACGTTCCCCCACGCTCAGGTCACGGGGGTAACGCCCCAGGTGCTCCTGCAAGCCCAGGAGGGCCGGCAGGTCGCCGTACATTCCGGCCGGCCGGCCGTGTTGCCGGAGGGTGAAATCCATCTCCCGGGCTACCGTGTCGGCGAAGAGGAGCAGGTCCGGATTCTGGGGGACATAGCCGACGGAGGCGATCAGGCGCTCCAGCGGCACCCGGCGGGTGTCCTGCCCGCAGACCTCCACCTGTCCCTCCTGTGGTCGTAGCAGGCCGACCATGTGCTTGAGGAGCGTGGTCTTGCCGGCCCCGTTGATCCCCATCAGGGCCACGATCTCGCCGGGGAAAACCTCCAGGTGGACGTCCCGCAGGGCCGGCCAGCCGTTGTAGGAGAAAGACAGACCGGTGACACGGATGAGGGGGCGGGAGGAGGGTCGGGAGGGCGGCTTCCATCCCGTGTATCCCTCGCCGGCCGGCCCCCTGACGAAGCGGCGGGCCTCGTCCACCGTGAGCGGAAGCGGCTCCCAGCCCAACGCCTGCCCCAGGGCCACCAGCGGCGGCACCCAGGGCATCTGCCGCAGGACCTCATCCGGCCGGCCCAGCAGAGGACGGCCGCCGGCCCCGGGCAGGTAGAGGAGGCGGTCGGCATAGCCGATCACCCGCTCCAGGCGGTGCTCGGCCAGGAAAATCGTCAACCCCAGCGTTTCCCTCAGATGCCGAAGCGCCTCCATCACCTCCTGGGCACCTTGCGGGTCCAACTGAGAGGTCGGCTCGTCGAGGACGAGCAGGCGGGGGCGAAGGGTGAGCACCGCCCCGATGGCCACCCGCTGGCGTTCTCCTCCGGAGAGCGTGTCCAGCCGGCGGTCCCGCAGGTGGGCGATGCCCAGCCAGTCCATAACCTCCTCGATGCGCCGGCGCATCAGCGCTTCCGGGAAGCCGTGGTTTTCCATCGCAAAGGCCAGTTCTTCCTCCACCGTGGGGGCGACACACTGGGCCTCGGGGTTCTGGAAGACCATCCCCACCAGACGACTCATCCGGCCGGGCCCCAAGGCCACGGGATCCCGGTCCAGGACGGAGACCCTCCCGGTGAAGGTGCCTCCGTAAAAATGGGGAACCAACCCGTTGAGGCAGCGCAGGAGGGTGGACTTTCCGGCGCCGGAAGGGCCGGTCAGGAGCAGGAACTCGCCCTCGCCGACCGCCAGGCTGATGTCCGCCAGGGCGGGAAGAGGCACCCGCCGTTCGTCCTGGCTTTCGGGATAGGTGTAGGTGACCTTTTCCAGGCGGATCATCGGGACCTCCGGGCCCAGAGGGCCGGCAGCGCCAGGAGCAGAAAATAGAGGGCCAGGGCCGGCCGGAAATCCGGCCAGTCCAGCCGGGGATAGGGGGTATAGGCCAGCGCCTGGGGAGATAGGCTCAGGAGGGGCACATAGAGCGCGATGCCCAGCCCGGCGGCCAGGGCCAGGGCGAGGTCGCCGGACGACCAGCGCCGGGCACGATAGCAGGTTCGCCCGATCGCCCGGCTCTGCAGAATCAGGGAAAAGAGGAGGAGGCCCAGGCCGGCCAGAGAAAGGCCCAGACCGCCGGGACCTTCCCGGAAGCCACGCCACAGGAGACCCACAAGAAGGGCCAGAAGAGATAGGATAGCCAGCCTCTGTCCCCAGCGATGGAGCGCCGGAGAACGCAAGGGAGCGTTCCCAAATCCCCGGGCCTCCATCGCCTCGGCCAGTTGCAGGGAGCGCTCCAGGGCGGTGGTCAACAGGGGCAAAAGGAGTGGGGGGAGATCCCGCAGGCCGCGCCGGCAGTAGCCGCGGACGGCCTGGGCCTCCTGGATTTCCCGCAGGGCCAGGCCGGCCTGGGGAATGAAGGAAAGGGCGATGGAGGCGACCACCCCGGTCTGGAAAAGGACCGGCGGGACGACCCGCAGCAGCCGGTAAGGCTCTACGGCCCGGTTCAGGGTAGCAAAGACGGCGAGCACCCCCAGCCATCCCCACCCGCTCAGGAAGCCGTAGGCCGCGGCCTCCAGCGTGATCGGTCCGCCGACGATGGGGAGGGAATCCGGCAGGGTAAAGAGCACGGTCTGGCCGTAGTGGGCCGTCAGGGCATTGAGGGGGACGGTAAAGAGCCAGAGGAAGAGGGCCACCTTCCAGAACCATCCCCAGCCGGCCGTACCCTGGGAACGCTTAGGCAAGGCCCCGTAGACGGCGGCGATGGCCAGAAGAAGCAGGAGAAGGTAAGCCGGGTTGCGGGTGGTCAGGGCCGGCAGGGCAGCGGCGATGGCCCAGAGCAACCAGGCCGCGGGATGGCCGGGGGAAAGGCGTTCCTCCCGGAAGGAGGGGCTTTTCCGGGCATCCGGGTTCGGCTTTTCCTGCCTGGTTAGACCGTCCATTGGCCGGCCGTACCTCCACAAAAAAGAACCCCGCCTCTCGGCGGGGGAAGATCGGGCCAGGACCTCTGCCCATCTACACGTCTGACGACGCTCTCCGCCCCCCGGCCGCGAGGGTTAGGGAGAGACGGCGGAGGTGGGCGACCTGGCTTGGGGAAATATTCCCCTCACAGTTGCGGGCCAGCACCGGACTTGCACCGGTTTCCCCCGTTCGGCCCTGGCATCCGGGCATCGGGCGCCTCCGCCGGAGAATCTCCTGTTGGTAACCTCCTCCCACCCTGGAAACGGTGGGCTTCCTCTTTCGAAGGAGGCCTACACGGATACAGGGATTGCTCCCCGGTATCTGCGCAGCGACCTCCTTCTTCAGGAACTTGGGGGCGCAACCGGGTTGCGCCCGCACTTCGGGCCGGCTCGGCCCTACGGCCTGATCGGGGCTCAGGCCAGGCCCTTTCCAGCGCTTGCCGTTTGCCCCTGCATTATATCACGGCGATTGGAAGTATGCAATCTACCTCTGGGCGGCTAACGGTTTGCGTTAGCGGCAGGCGGGACTTAAACTCCGAGCGCAGAAAAAGCCCAAAGGGACGGACTCCGCTCAGGCGAGGCGCATACCCGCCTGTCCGCTGCGCTGTGTTAGGCGCTTTTTGCCATTCTCAATATCCGCTCAAAAGTCGATACCACAATCATACTCAATAATTGGGTTGAATTTCACATCGAGCCCACATTCCGCACCTAACTGGTGTCCAGATAGCATTTTTCTACATTGGGGCCGAGGAGGCGGAGGATTTGGCGATGTACCGGTTTGAGGTTCAATACCTGCTGCCGGACCTCTTCCGGGGTGCGGATCACCGGCAGGTCAATCCCTTCAAACATCTGAAAGACACGGCGCATCGTCGGGCGCCGGGTAGACTTCCCCACCTGGTTGGGCACGCTCTCCCCCCGCTCTTGCAGAGCGGTGCGCAACTTGTGCTCCGCCAACGCATAAACCAGGAGCGCCAGCCCCATCACCATGACCAGCGCCATGATGCGCTTCGGGCT
>DAOUAK010000091.1:0-21664 GCA_034433695.1 Chloroflexia bacterium | reverse complement strand
CCGGCCCCGGCCCTTCGCTCCGACCCGGAGGACCTTTCCCTACCTTCCCCGTCCGAGGTGCCCTATCCCCAACTCCAGTGCGGTCCTTCGGTCTCCGAACAGCCCATCCCCGACGATGGCTCCTGGTTGCAGATTTGCCTGCTGGACCCCCGGGCACCGGCGGATACGACCGTGACCGGTGTCCGTCTGAAGTACGAGATCGAGCACCCGGACCCGAACCAACTGGAAGTGCGCCTGAGCCGGGAGGGGGTGAGCATAACGCTGTGGGAGCAGGGCGAGGCGGCCGAGGGGACGGAGTTCGGCAAGACCGGAGACCTGCCGGCTTTCCATGGAACTCCCTCCCAGGGACCCTGGTATCTATGGGTTCGGGATGGGGTGCCCGGCCAGGACGGACAGTTGAAGGCCGTCAGTCTGGTTGTCGAATATGCGCCGCTGGGGCCGCTGCCCGAGTTGCTCTCCGGAACGCCGGGCCGTCCCACGGCCCTCCGCTTGCCTGCCGGAGCGCTTCCTTCCCGGACCCCGGACCGGGATGCGGAGAAACCCGAAGGCCGGCGTGTCCCCCCACCCCCCTCTGGCTGGCAGGAAATCGTGGGGGAGACTTTTGAGGGGATATTTCCGCCAGCCACGGGCTGGATTCTGATCGATGACAATCCCGGTGACGGCAAAGAATATCTGTGGGATGACGATGATCACCGTCCGCATGGGGGATCCTGGGCCGCCTGGCCGGCCAACGGTGGGGCGGACGGGTATGACCCGGATGTCAATCCATCCGCCCTATATGGCCAGTTGGATGATCTACGGCCCTTTTGATTTGGAGTTTGCTCGGAGATACCCGGACGGGTCTCCGGACCGGTCCTCCGGCGAGGTCAAGGCCGCCGAGGTGAGGTTTTGGCTGTGGCGGCAGATCGAGCCGTACTATGATCGGGTGTTCTTTGGGGTCTCCCCCGATGGCACAACGTTCTCTGGCTGGCAGTGGGATGGGACGGCGGACTGGCAAGAGATACGGTTGGGGCTGGATAGTTACGTGGGGGATTCCGACGTGTGGGTAGGGTGGCTATTTGAGAGCGACGCCAGCATCCAGTATGAGGGGCCCTGGGTGGATGATATCCTGATCCGCAAGTATGTGCCGGGGCAGGTGACGGTGCAGGGTTCGCTCTCCTATGACGACCGCGATGGCAGTTCCGACCACCCGGCGCGCTTCACGGTGGGAGAATGCGATAGACCTTCGGGCTTATTCGGCCGACGAAGAGAGCAACGATTGGGAGTTGGACTGGGAGGTTGTCTATGTCAGTGACGAACGCTGTGGGGTGACCATCGATACCGGGGACTATGTGGACATCCACCCCCAGGCCGGATGGTGGGGCAGTTGCGAGGTGACCATCCGGGTGAGCGATAGCCTCAAGACGGCCGATGACACCTTTCGGGTGGATGTGGTGCCGGTGCGGGCGCGGGTGTTCCTGCCCCTGGCTTTGAAAAACGCCCCTTGAGGGCGAAGGAGGCGAAGATGAAGCGTCTATGGCGAATTGCGATTTTGACGTTCCTTCTGGCCGGGTGTTGGGGAAACGCTGCACTCGGTGGCGGGCAGTGCAATAGGGGCCTTTGTGTCAAGATTGAGGTAGCCGAACCCATCCGCTGGGGAGAGCCAGTTATAGCGATTATCACTGTCACTGCAGAGCGCGAGATCCCTGACCTAGGAGTTTGGTTAAACTATGATAGGGGCGTGATTGTAGAAGGCCCAGAAGGTTGGGAGGTTGAGGCAAAGGAGAAAAAGGTTGCAGAATTTGCAGCGAGTTGGAAGATAGATGTGAAAACCAATAAACCCCTGACATTTGTGCGTAAAATGCATCTTCCTTTGGTCGAAAGGGAATTCGAGCTGAGTGCAGCAGTGTATAGAGCAGATCTGGGTTACTTTACCGACTCCGTGCGCATCTATCTCACCCGGGAAGGAGGGGAGGTGTATTATGCCAACACACCGATGCCGACACGTCCTCTTTCCGGTTCCGGCGTGCTATTGGGTCGGGTCACCACCTCGGAGGGGACCTCGTGTGGCGCAGGCCCCTGCCTGACCATCCATGTGGTTGAGCCGGTCCGTTGGGGAGAGGCGGTCCGGGTGATCCTTCTGGTGGAAGGCAAACGGCAAGGCGGTCGCCAGGGGGGTGACTTCCTCGTAGAGCCCACCCTGGTTGCCCGGTACAACCGGACCGATCTTCCTGACCTTGGGCTGACGTTCTCCTCTCTTGATCCCTCTGTCCAGATCCAGCCGGAAAAGGGTGAATTCCGCGACCTGATGGTATGGCCGGCGGGAAATGGGGTGTGGTGGATAACGGATGTTTGGGCTAACAGCACCCAGGAATACACCTTCTGGGTCACCTTCCCTTCCGAAGAGGGGATTTATCCGCTTCGCGCCGAGGCTTTCGATCTCGTCCTGGGCGAGGTAAGTTTCGATTACGTCGCCGTAGAGGTGCGTCGGGAAGGGGGGAAGGTGTTTGCTCCCTCGTTAGGCACCCCCCTTCCCACGGCCACTCCCCGGCCGACGCCGATCCCCCCCACCCCCACGCCCACGGACCCCCGTTCGCTGACGCCCACGCTTGTTCGGCCCACCCAGGCGGCGTATCCCCCTATCTCGCCCCTTCCTACCTCTGCGCCGGCGGGATACCCGTGACGGGGCGTGACACCCTATCGGCACGGGCCCGGCCCGCCGGCCGGGGATGGCGCCGATGGAAATCGGCCTTCCCGGGCGCTATCGCGCCCACCGTCGGCCTGCGCCGACGGGCCCGCAGGGTTCGACCCGCCGGCCGAAGCCAGGGATGGCCCGAAGGTCGGTCGAGGAGGGTAACGCCAATGGCAAAGGTGGAAGTGGTGCGGGCCGGCCCGGAAGAGTGGCCGGCCCTGGTATGCTTCTTCCGGGCGCTGGCAACGGCAGAACGGCCGGACGACCCCGAGGCCGCAAGGCGGGCCGAATCCGGCCTGCGGCACTCGCTGGAGGCCTGGGACTGGATCCGTAGCGAAAGTTGCTTCCTTTTTCTGGCCCGGGTGGAGGGACGGCCGGCCGGCTATGCCCTGGCCGTCCGCATCCCCAAGGCCGACGAGCGGGCCGGCTTCCTCTTCGTGGACGAACTCTATGTGCTCCCGGACTTTCGCCGCCGGGGGGTGGCCCGTGCCCTGCTCGAGCGGGTACAGAGGTTGGCCGGGGAACTGGGATGGGCCGGCATCCGGCTCCTCGTGCGGCCGGAAAATACCGGGGCACGGGCGCTCTACCGCAGCCTGGGCTTTGTCGAACGGGAGACCCTCTTCTGCGAATGGCTGAGGTAGGTCACCCGGCCGGACGCCCCTACTCCCACCGGAAAAAGCGGGCCGAGAGGGCCGAACAGACCACCAGGACGCCGGCCAGCACGAGGGCCGAAACCCATACCTCCCCCCACGACCCGCCGGCCCACAACGTCCGCAGCACCCTGACCACGTGGGTCAGGGGGATAAATTCGGCCACCTTCTTCACCCCACCGGGCAAAAACTCCCAGGGAATCGTCGCCCCGGAGATGAACATCATCGGGAAGGCCAGCACCATCCCCACCGTCTGGGCGATGCGCGCCGTGGGGGACAGGCTGGCCACCAGGAAACCGAAGGCAAAGATGGAGAGTGCTCCCAGGAAAAAGCCGCCCAGAACGCTCAGGACATTTCCGTCGAAGCGCAGGTTCCATCCCAGCCAGCCGACCAGAACGAGCAGCAGCACACCCACCAGGGTCATCACCAGATAGGTAGCAATATAGGAGATCAGGTAGGCCAGCGGATGGAGGGGAGTGGCCCGATAGCGGCGCAGCACCCCCGTTTCCCGTTCGGTAGCCGTGTTGATAGGTACTCCCATCAGTCCCACCGTAACGATGATCAGGGCGATGTAGGCCGGCACGCTGACGTCAATGGTCCCCCGCATCCCGAACACACGGCTGGGTTCATTGTCGTAGATGGAGCCGAAGAGGACCAGCATCAGCGGAGCGTAGAAGATGGTGAAGAAGGTGGCTATCGGCTCCCGCAGGTAGAGTTTGGCCTGAACGAGGGTGAGTTGAAGCAAGCCGCGCATGAGACCTCCTCACGGTGGATCATGATACACCCTTACTCGCGCATTTCCCGCCCGGTCAGGGTCAGAAAGACATCCTCCAGGTTGGGCTGCTCGGTCCGCAGGTCGCGGAAAGGGAGGCCGGCCGCGCCCAAAGCGTTGACCACCGCGCCCACCAGCCCTTCGCCGCGTCCGTAGACGATGACCTGCTCCCCCGAACGCTCCACCCGCGTCACCTCAGGCAGCGCCTGTAGCGCCGCCAGCACTTCCTCACCGATTTCATCGGCCGAGAAGACCACCCGGCTTTCGGCGCCCAGGGAGCGGATGAGGTTCTCGGGGGTATCCAGGGCCACGATGCGGCCGTGGTCGATGATGAGCACACGGTCGCAGAGCCGTTCGGCCTCCTCCATGTAGTGGGTGGTCAGGAAGACGGTCCTGCCCCGTTCGCGGATACCCCGCACCAGGTCCCACATCGCCCGCCGGGCCTGGGGGTCGAGTCCGGTGGTCAACTCATCCAGGAAGACGATCTGGGGATCGCCTATCAAAGCCAGGGCGATAAAGAGGCGCTGTTTCTGGCCACCGGAGAGTTTGGCGAAGGGGGTTCGCACCCTGTCGGCCAATCCCAGTTCGTCCAGAGGGGGTTGAGACCGGAGGGGATGCCGGTAGAACGAGGCGAAGAGGGAAAGCGCCTCTCCCACCTGGAGGCGGGCCGGCAGGGCACATTCCTGAAGTTGCACCCCGATGACCTGGCGCAAAGCCCGGCCGTCGCGCTGCGGGTCGAGGCCGAGGACACGGATCTCTCCGCCGTCCGGCCGGCGCAACCCTTCCACGCACTCGATGGTCGTGGTCTTGCCGGCCCCGTTGGGCCCGACCATGCCGAAGATTTCTCCTTTGTGGACCTCGAAGGAGATGTTGTCCACCGCACGGAGCGAACCGTAATTCTTCTGCAACCCCTGTACGGTAACGGCTACATCCATCCTGTCCTCCATCGGCCGGTAACATGGCCCCGTCCGTCCTGCTGAAGATACCGGACGTTTTCCTTTTATACGCCTGCCCGGCAGGCAGGTTGCATTCGCCCTGCCGGAAGAAGCGACCTATGGAACACTCGGGTCAGCAGAAAGATGGCCGGCCTAGGCCGGCAGAGGCTAGTCTGGCTGCTCGCCGAAGAAGGTCACCCGGGCCTTGTTGAAGACGATCGTGCCGGCCTGGACCGTCACCTGGGGATAGAGGACATAGGTCGCCGTAGCGTCGGTGAGGGGGATATAGTCCTCCGGACGCACCACCAGCACCCGGCGGACGTCCAGCCGTTCGCTCAGGTGAATCGTCCCGCGCAGTTCAAAGTTGGGCAGGCAAACGATGACCGGATATTCTAGGCGGCTGGCCCGCCGGTAGAGGCTTTTGTGGGTCAGGTCGCGTTCGGCCACCGGGATGCCGAAGAGGAGGCTGCTCTTTTCCACCCGCACCAGCGGCAGTTGCAGGGGAGGGGCCTTGGCCACGTTGAGCAGGCGGCTCACCTGGGCCCGGCTCAGGTAGATGGCCGACTCGGTCTTGTTGTTGAGCACGTCCGAAAGCCGTTCCCCCGCCGTCTCCACCAACCCCCGGATCACATGTTCCGCCGTATAGATTTCCACCTCAATAGCCATCACCCCACCTCGCCATGCCGCGACGGCCAAGCGAAGCCGCACCAAGAGGGATCAAGGCGGTTCGCGCAGTTTCTGTAATTTATTATATCACGAAAAGTGTGAATCTGCAAATGCGGAAAGGCCGGACCCGTGCGTGTACGGCCGGCAATTCAGAGAGGGTGGGCAAAGACCCTGCCTTCGCCTACCCCCGGGCCGGGACACCGGGGGTAGGCCCTGGTGCTAGGCCTCTTCTCCGTTTCGGTAGGCCTGCTCCAGAAGTTCAATCGGGTGCAGGACGCGCATGGGGAGGCCGGCCCGTCGCACGCCCCGCCAGAGTTGAATCTGGCAGCCAGGGCAGCCGCTAGCAACGACCTGGGCCCCCGTAGCCGCCACATGGGCCATCTTGCGGTCGAGGATCTCCCCCGAACCCTGGGGGTCGGTGAGGGCGTGGCTGCCGGCGTTGCCGCAGCACCAGTCGGCCTCGGCCATCTCCACCAGTTCCAGGCCGGGAATCATCCTCAGCAGTTGTCTGGGCTCCTGAAGGACCTTCTGGGCCCGGACCAGGTGGCAGGGGTCGTGGTAGGTCACGCGCACGTCTACCCGTCCCCGAGGCGGTTCGATGCCGATCTTCACAAGGTAAGCGCTGATGTCGTAGACCTTCCGGGCAAAGGCCTGGGCCCGGTCGCTCCACCGGGGATCTCCGGAAAGGAGTTCGGCATATTCCTGCAGGGTGGCCCCACAGGAGGCGCAATCGGTCACCACGGCCTCCACGTCGGCCTGCTCGAAGGCGGCGATGTTCCGACGGGCCAGTTCTTTGGCCATCTCCACCTCGCCGTAGCCCAGATGGGGCATGCCACAACAGGTAACGCGCGGCGTGTAGACTTCACAGCCGTTGCGCGCCAGCACCTGTACGGTGGCCCGGCTGGCCGAGGCGAACATTACATCCTGGGCACAACCGAGAAAGTAGCCGACGCGATGGCGGCGTTCGCCTCGGGCCGGCGTGACCTCCGGCAACAATCGGCGCTGCGGCCGGCGCGGCACCGGCGGCAGAAGCCAGAGCATTTCTCGCAGGCGGCGGGGAAGGAGGCGGTCCAGATGCCATCTCTCCACCAACCGGCGCAATCCCCAATGCTCATACCAGCGCAAAGGGATCGTGGCGGCCTCCAGCCGTTCCGGCCGGGGTAGCAACCAGCGGAAAAGGAAGCGGCGGAATAGATTTTCCCCTTCGCGCCGGAGGAGATAGGCCCGTGCCGCCATCATCAGGAGGTCGGTCCGCACGCCGGCCGGACAGATCTGGGTGCAGGCCTGGCAGTACAGGCATTCATAGACCACCTTCTTGAAGCGGCGGCTGGGCTTCAGCCTTCCCTCCAGAACGGCCCGCACCAGGGCGATACGACCACGCGGGGCGTCGGTCTCCAGCAGGCTCTTCTGGTAAACCGGGCAAACGGCCGAACATAGCCCACAGCGGATGCAGGCCCGTACCTGGGCTTCGTCCGGGAGCGATCCCCGGGGAAACGGTTCTTCTATATCGAACATATCCACCCTCTGCGAAAGCGCCGGCAGTTCCTCTTTACTCCTGGGGCGGGACGTAATCATCCCCCAGGATGATGACGATGTCGGCCGAGTCCACCGCTTCCCGGCGTACAAAGTCCGGTTGCACGTGCAACAGTTCGGCCAGTTGCTGGCGGGTGAAGGGGTGATCGCCGCCGTCCAGGATCAGGGTGCGCGTGTAGGTGCCGGCCCGAGCGTCCTGAAGGACGTCCACAACGTTAAAGCCGCGCTTCAGGAGATAGTCCCGGGTGCGGGCCGCACACAGGTTGCAGGTCAGGGTGCCGTTACGTACCTCGATCCTTGCCGCCTCTTCCCGCACCCGCCGCATCACCGGGTCCTGCTGCATCTCCTGGACGATGGAACGCACGCAGGGCAGGTGAGGGTACAGCCGGGTCGTGCCGCTGATCGTGCTCAGACAGTTGCTGACATCCAGGGTATAGGAAGAGATGCGATCGGGAGGGATGTCGGGGGCCAGGCGGGCCAGGCCGAGGAGTGTGTCCACGGGGATGTCGGTCTGGACCGTCCGGCCCATCTCCATCAGCAGCGGCTCCAGGCGGCCCAGGTCGGAAAGGAGGCCGCTTTGCAGGATCCGGTCGCGCAGGGCCAGGAGGACCTGTTGCTGGCGCCGGTTGCGCCCGAAATCGCTATCGCTATGGCGGGAGCGGACGTACTGCAGGGCGGTGCGGGCGTCCATGTGTTGCAGGCCGGCCGGGATATAGATACGGGTATAGCCCACGGTGCCGATGGGGTATTCGTTGTCCTCCAGCGGGGACGGGACGTCCACGATGATGCCGCCGACCAGGTCCACCAGGCGCTCAAAGCCCTGAAAGTCCACCAGAGCGTAGTAGTCCGTCGAGATGCCCAGGAAGTTCTCCACCGTCCGCCGGATGAGGGCCGGCCCTCCCCCCGCCTCGGCCATGTAGACTTCCCCCAGGCCGTAGGCGGCGTTGATCTTGTCGGTATAGAAGCCGGGAATCTCTACGGCCGTATCCCGGGGGATGGAGAGCATACTGGCGAAGCGGCCCTTCGGGTGGACGTAGACCACAATGTTGACATCGTTCAGGGTGCTGCCGCCCTCCTCACGCCGGTCAATGCCGATCAGGAGGATGGTGAGCGGCCTTTCCAGCGGCGCGACGGTGGGGGGCGGAGGTCCGGAGGTAGGGGGGACGACCGGCGTTACCGTGGCGAGGGGCGGTCGAAAGATGCCGGCCGCCGCAGTGATCGCCGTGCGGATGGGCCCCCAGACCAGGGCTACGATCCCGGCCATCAGGAGCAACAGAAAAATGGCCAGAAACAGATAACCGGTCCCTCCGGAAGACCGAGAGGACCGTAACATACGCTCCCGCCTGGGTGTTCGGGCCATAAACCACTCCAGATTCGTCTTCGCTTCCTAAAATTATACCACAAAGCGCGACGATGCGCACAACCGATTGGACATTCCCCTCCCCCTATGCTATAATTACCCCACCCCATCGGGGAGAAGTAACCGAAAACCAAGGAGATGGCGATGATTACCAAACATCAACTGGAACTGCTTACCAACTATCCGCCCTCCGAATCGCCGGTGGTCAGTTTCTACCTCTCCATTGACCGCCGCGAAAGGGAGGAAAAGGCCCCGTTCACGGCGCTGAAGAACCTGCTCAAGGCCGGCCAGGAGGAGATCTCCCGCTGGCCCGAAGTCTACCACCCCATGCTCACCCAGATTCTGGCCCGCATCGAGGAGACCGCCGAGGAGGAACGCGGTGGAACATCCCGCGGTCTGGTCATCTTTGCCGGGGAAAACTTCTGGCAGGCCTACCGCCTGCCCCAGCAACCGGGCAACTACCTGATCGTGGACCGCACCCCCTACGTCAAGCCGCTCATCCACCTCTTCCGGCGCCAGCCCCGTTACTGCACCGTCCTGGTGGACAAGGAGCGGGCCCGCCTTTTCCTCATCCACATGGGCGAAATCCAGGACTATTCGATGGTCCTGGACGAGGTGCCCAAGCGCCACGACCAGGGCGGATGGGCTCAGGCCCGTCTCCAGCGCCATCACGATGATGTCGTCATGCACCATCTCAAGCGCGCCGCCGAATTGACGCTGGAATTCTTTCAGCGCGAGGGCTTCGACTTTCTCCTCATCGGCGGGACGGAGGAACTGACCAGCGCCTTCTACGACCGCCTGCATACTTACCTTCAGGAGCGGGTGGTGGGCTTTTTGCCCATCGCCACCACGGCCGGCGCCGCCGAAGTCCTCGAGCAGACCCTGCTGACGATGGGCGAGGTCGAGGAGCGGATGGCCGAGGAACTGGTCGGCCGACTGAGGGAGGAGGTAGGGTCCGGCCGGATGGGCGTGGCCGGCCTCGCCGCCACCCTGCGCGCCCTCAACGCCCGCAAGGTGATGGAACTCCTCGTGGAAGAAGGGTACCAGTCGGCCGGTGGCCGTTGTACCAACTGCGGCAGTTTGAGCATCCGTTCCACCGGCAAGTGCCGCTACTGCCACGGCGAAATCGAGCGGGTGGAAAATCTGGTGGACGAGGCCGTGGAACTGGCCTCCGCCCAGGGGGCCAAGGTCCATTTCATCCCGCCCAACGATACCCTCTGGGAACTCGGGCGCATCGGGGCCCTCCTGCGTTACGCCTGAGGAGGTCCCGATGTCCGAATTGAAGGAACTCTACCAGCGCAACATCAATGTGACCGTCGAACGGTCCGACCCTGAACACATTATCGTCCACTCCTCCCTTCTCGACCTGGACCACAGCATCCGCTTTTCTATGGAAATCCATGCCCCCACCAAGACGATCCGGCGGGCCAGCGCCCAGATGATCCGCGTGCCCTTTCGCAAGTGCCGGGAAACCCTTTCCTTGACGGAAAAGATCGCCGGCCTGGTGATCGAACGGGGCATCAACCGCAAACTGGCCGATGCCCTGGGGCACGATACCGGCTGTATGCACCTGGTCGAACTCTCGATGACCGCGGCGCGGATGGCGGCGGCGGTGCTGGTGGAAGCCCAGCGCGGCCTGGCCGACCGGGAACACTTCGAGGCCCTGAGCGAGGAGGAACGCATCGCCATCGGTATGCCTTTCCTGAAAAATACCTGCCTGGTCTTTCGCGTCCCGGAGGAAAAGACTCCCACCGAATCGTAGCCCGGAGGTAGCCATGACCCAGGGAAAACGTCCTCTGAGCGGAGCAGAAATCGTCCGCCTGAGCCGCGAGTACACCCTATTTTCCTGGTCGGTGCAGTCGGAGGTCCATCCGATCCCGATCGTGCGTGGGGAAGGGGTCTATTTCTGGGATGCGGAGGGAAAACGCTACATCGACTTTTCCTCCCAGATTATGAACCTGAACATCGGCCACCAGCACCCCAAGGTGGTGCAGGCCATCCGGGAACAGGCCGGCCGGCTCTGTTATGCCCACCCCGGCATGGCCACCGAACCCCGCGCCCTCCTGGGGCAGAAGATCGCCGAACTCGCCCCCGGCAACCTCAAGAAAACCTTCTTCTGCCTGGGCGGGGCCGAAGCCAACGAGAACGCCATCAAGATCGCCCGCCTCTACACCGGGCGCTTCAAGGTCCTGGCCCGCTACCGCTCCTACCACGGCGCAACCCACGGCGCCATCGCCCTCACCGGCGACCATCGTCGGCTGCCGGTCGAACCGGCCATCCCCGGCGTCGTTCACTTCCTCGACCCCTATTGCTACCGCTGCCCCTTCGGGTGGACGCCCCGGAGTTGCCGCCGCCAGTGCATCGAGCATGTCGAGGAGATCATCCACTACGAAGGGCCGGAGCACATCGCCGCCATCGTGATGGAGGGGGTCACCGGCTCCAACGGCCTCATCGTCCCACCCGACGATTACTGGCCCCGGGTGCGGGAAATCTGCAACAAGTACGGCATTCTCCTGGTCTCCGACGAGGTGATGAGCGGCTGGGGCCGCACCGGCAAGTGGTTTGCCGTGGACCACTGGGGGGTCGTGCCCGATATGATCACCTGCGCCAAGGGGTTGACCTCCGGCTATGTGCCGCTGGGAGCGGTGATCGTCTCCGAACCCATTGCGGAGCACTTTGAGAAGCATATGCTCTGGTGCGGCCTGACCTACAGCGCCCATCCGCTGGCCTGCGCGGCCGGCCTGGCCACCTTGCAGGTCTATGAGGAGGAGGGGCTGGTGGACAATGCCGCCCGGGTCGGCCGTCACCTGGGGAAGCGCCTGGAGGAACTGAAATCCCGTCACCCCTCCGTGGGAGACGTGCGTTACATCGGCCTTTTCTCGGCCCTGGAACTGGTACGCAACCGGGATACAAAAGAGCCCAGCCCGGCCATGGCCCAGATCGGCAAATTTCTGCGGGAAAACGGCCTCTTCACCTTTATCTTCGGTTGTTTCCTCTTCGTCGTCCCGCCGCTTTGTATCACCGAAGCCCAGATCGACGAGGGGCTGGAGATCATCGAACGGGCCCTGGAAATCGCCGACGATGCCTGCTACGTAGACCGACCGGCGTAGGGCCGGCCGCCATCCATCGCCAAAAGTACGGGGGCAACCAGACGGTTGCCCCCTTCGGCCAACTTCGGGAGGCACCGCCTACATCTCCCCTGCAACCTCGGCCTCCAACCGCCGGAAGAAGGCCACCATAAAGGCGTGGCGCCGGCGGGCGATGGTCCGGGCCGTCTCGGTGTAGAGGGAATCGGCCAGGCGGGAAAGTTTGACGGCGAACTCGATCACCGGACTCCAGGAAGCATGATCGATCGTCGGGGAGGCCGTGGCGTCGGGCGGGACGGGTGTCCAGAGGCGCTGGCCCTGCCGGCCGGCAAAGGCAAAAGCCCGGCCGATGCCGACGGCTCCGATGGCATCGAGTTTGTCGGCATCGTAGAGGACGCGGGCCTCTACCGACTCGGGAGGTCGCTCGACCCGGAAGCGGTGGGCGGCGATGGCCCGGGCAACGGCCTCCGCCTCCTCCGCACTATAGCCCCAGGAACGGACGATCTGGCGGGCCCGTTTGGCCCCGACCTGGGCGTGGTCCGCACCGGTGCGCGCCTCCTCGGCCCGGCCGATGTCGTGGAGAAGGGTGGCTACCTCCAGGAGACGCATATTGGCCCCCTCGGCCGGCCCGATCCGTCGCACCAGCGCCAGCACCCGCAGGACGTGATCGAAATCGTGGGCCGCGTCGGAACCTTCGTACAATTCCCGTGCCCGCTCGATCAGATCGTCCATCCCCCCTCCTTCGGCCACCACAGCCGCTCCGCATAGCCGCCGGGAAGCAGGGAGGAGGCGTAACGCTCCAGCGCTTCCTCCAGGGAGACCCCGTCGCGGGCCAGGGAAGGTAACTGGGAAGCATAGCGGGAGACGGCAGCCATCTTGCGCGGCCAGTACGCCGTTATTTCCACCACCTGGGGGCGGAGCGGCCGGCCCACTTCTGCAAGACGCGCCTCCGGCCCTCCCTCCCAGGCCGTGTAGGGGAGGTCTTCGTAAAAAGCCACCGCCCGACCGGCCCGCTCGACCTCCTGCCCGACCCGGAAGAGAATCTGGTGGTCCACGTGATTTCCCACGGCCAGCGGGAAGAGAAAGACCTCCGCCGGGTAACGCAGGCAGCGCCGGCGTAGCGCCTTCTCCAGGGCGTCCTCCTCGGCCGGCCGGCCGTAGAGCGCCTCCAGGGAGTCGTAGGCCGGGTGGCGGTAGATGGCGTCTCGGTACGGCCACCAGCGTCCGGCACAGCGAAGCACCCGGAGGGCCCGGGCGTCCTCTTGCCGCCGGTGGGCCACCGGGTCGGGGAGGTCGCCCCAGGCCAGGTGCAGCAGTTGGGCCAGGGGGGAGAGTTCCTCCTTCGGTGGGGGAGGGCCGGCAAACACGGTGATCACCTGCACCGGCCGGCCTTCTGCCCGCCAGCGCGAAAGCACCCCCCCGCAGGAGAAAACGGCATCGTCAGGGTGGGGCGAAAGGCAAACCAGGCGACCTTCTTTCATGGGGCATCTCCTCAGGGTACAAGCCGGGCGAATCTGCCGGCGCTCACGGCTTCTCCACCGGCAGGCCGGCCTCTTTCCAGGCGACCAGTCCCCCCCACAGGGCCGCCACCCGGTACAGGCCCAGTCCTCGCGCTTCCAGCGCCGCCCGGGCGCTCAGTTGCTCGTTCGCTCAGGTGCAGTAAAAGACGAGCAGGCGGTCCCGGGGCAATTCGGCAGCCCGGCGGGAAAGTTCCTCCAGCGGCAGGGAGATTGCCCCGGCAATGTGTTCCTGCCCGTACTCCTGCCGGCTGCGCACGTCTACGATGACGATGGCCTCCCCGGCCTGAAGCCGCTCCCAGAGTTCCTGAACCTGAATACGCGGGATTTCGGCCGGCGAGGGGGTCCTGGGGGAGGGCGTCGGCCGAGCGGTCGGCATCGTGGGGACGGGGTTGCCCGCCGCCATCCGGCAGCCGGCCAGGAAAGTCCCAAGGAAAAGGAAGAGAAGAAGGCGCTTCATCGGCTTTCACCTCCCGGAGATGGGATAACGAAGTCAATTTCGTCGCCCGTGGCTACTCGCTCGATCAGGGCCGGAGGACCCTCCAGAAAGTAACGGGCCGGCCGGCGGGGGGCATAAAAGGGCCGCCAGGGCCGGGCCAGGGCTTTATCCACCACCCGACGTTCGCCGTCCAGCCAGACGACGGCGATGGGGAAAAAGACAAAGAACATGTGAATCGCCGCTTCCAGCCGGCCTTCCTGCGGCAGGATAAATAGATACACCTCGTCTTCATCGAGCGGCCGGCGAAACATCAGGCCGCGAAAGCGGCGCAGGACGGTATCACAACGTACCACCCGGCGGGCCAGGACCTGCCCGGTCGTCCGGTTATACACGGCTTCCGGCATGTCTCTTCCTGCAAACCCCGGGGCGATCCGATGTCGCCCCTAGGCATCCGGCGTGAAGCGATAGACCCGGTCGCCCTCCCGGGCGCGCTCCTCCACCTTCAAGCCGATCTCCTGGCCGGGCAGGGCCTCCGTCACCGGCCGGTGCTCGATTTCCATCGAGGAAACCCGCTGTTCAAAGTCGGTGGTGCGCCCCAGGATGTGAATCCAGTCTCCTACCCGGAGCCTGCCGGAAAGGCGCACCGCCGCCACCTCGATGCGCCCGAAGTAGTGGGTAACCACGCCGACAAGTTCCTCGCCCATCGCTTTTCCTCCTTCTGGCTATCGTCCGGCCGGCCTGGAAAGGTCGGACCGGGCCAGGTACTCTTCCACCAGGGCTTCCTCTTCCGCCCGGCTGTGTACCCGACCGTCCAGTCGGGCATCGAGCAGGATTCCCAAAATCTCCTTATAGAGCGGCCCCGGCGGAAGCCCGCGGGCCCGCAAATCGTTGCCGCCCAGGGCCGGCCGGACGAAGCGCAGGCGTTCCAGATAACTTTCCACCGCCTGGACCACCCGAGGGTCGTCCCGCTCGGCGATGCCGAGCACGTTCAACGCCGCCGTCGAGAAGGGGTGAAGGAGGCGATAGATGCGGCTGGGGACAACGTCCGAACGTAACGCCGGCAGGACCTCCTCCCGCAGTTGTCGGACCTCGCGCAGCACCCGGCTCACCCGAGCCCGAAGGCGATACCGGGCGATCACGGCCTCGAGCGGGCCGGCCGATAAGGGATAGCAGAGAAGCGCCAGGTAAAGGGTAGGGCGTTCGGCTGCCGGGAAACGCCCCCGCACCTCCCGGAAACGCTCCATCAGGGCGGCGCTCCAGGTCAGGTGCGGGAAAAGCCTCCCCAGGATGCCCAGTTCATCCAGCCGGGCCAGGGCCTTTTCCGGTTCCTCTTCCTCCAGAATCAGCCAGAGTTCGTGGCGAACACGTTCCCCGGTGGTGCGTTCCAGAAGGCCCTGGTGGACGGCGTCGTGCAGGAGGAGCATCGTCCGCGGTTCGATGGAAAAGCCCAGGCGCTGCTCCAGCCGCACCGCCCGCAGGATGCGCGTCGGGTCCTCGATGAAACTCAGGTTGTGCAGGACGCGCACGAGTTTCCGTTCCAGGTCGCGCTTCCCGCCGTAGAAGTCAAAGAGCCGGCCGTAATGCCCTCCGCTCAGGCCGATGGCCAGGGTGTTGATGGTGAAATCGCGGCGGTAGAGGTCGTGGCGCAGCGAACTGAACTCGACCGTGGGGAGGGCCGTGGGTTGCTCGTAGAATTCGGTGCGGGCCGTGACAAAGTCCAGATGGGGCGGGAGGTCCGGCCCCAACCCTTCGAGAATCCACTTGGCCGTGCCGAAGCGGCGGTGGCTGCGCACCCGTCCGCCCCGCCTCCGGGAAAGTTCCCGGGCCAGGGTGATGGCATCGCCCTCCACCACCAGGTCCAGGTCCAGGTTGGGGAGGTCCAGGAGGAGGTCCCGGACAAAGCCTCCGACCACATAGAGGGAAAAGCCCACCTCCTCGGCCACCCGGCCGGCCTGATGGAGCAACTCCCAGAGAGGGGGCGGCAGGCGTTCCTGGAGCCGGCCGGCCCAATCTCCCGGCAGCCCTTCCTCTCGGGGCCGGACCTCCGGCCACAACTTCAGGAGGTCGGTACGGCTGATGAGGCCCAGGAGTTTGCGCTTCTCGTCCACCACCAGCAGCCGGCCGACGTCGTGCTCCACCATCGTCTGGCGAACCTTTTCCACCGGCAGATCGGGCGGAACGGTCACCGGCCCCTTCCACATATAGGTGGAGACAGGGGACGAGTCCAGTCCGTGCCGCAGGGCCCGGTCCAGGTCGCGGCGGGTGAGCAGGCCCAGGAGGTGCCCTTCCCGATCCACCACCGGCAGGCTGCCGTGGCCGTAGCGGGCCATCACCTCGCCGGCCTCCTGGAGCGTCGTCTCCGGGAAAATAGTATGCAGCCGGGTGGTCATAATCTCGCCGGCCGTGCGCATGGGCGTGACCAGTTCCTCCAGAACCCGGCGCAGTTCCTCCCGCACTTCGACGGCCCGTCGGCCGGGGAGAAAGGCGGCCGCGGCGTGGGCATGTCCTCCGCCGCCGAAGCGGGCCATCACCTCGCCGGCCGAGACGGCTTCGCCGCTGGAGCGGGCCACCACCTGGACCATCCCGCCCATCTGCACCACCAGAAAGAGTGCCGCCGGGTCGTAGAGGTCCATCAGGCGGTGGGCCAGGGTGGAGATTTCCTCCACGTACCCCTCAGATTCGGCCCAGGCCACGACCACCGGCCAGCCGTGGATTTCGTAAACCTGGGTGGTATTCACGAGTTGGTTATAGACCCGCAACTGGTCCTCGCGCAGCGGCCGGTTGAGGAACTCGTTGAGGATATAGAGGTTGGCCCCCTGTTCCAGGAGCCAGGCGGCACAACGCAGGTCCTCGGAAGTGGTGCCGGGATAAGAAAGGGAACCGGTATCCTCGTAGATGCCCAGGAGAAGGAGAGTGGCCTCGAGCGGGGTAAGCATCCTTCCCCGCTCCATCAGCCGTATCCCCAGGAGCGTCGCGGTGGCCCCGACGTTGCCGCCGGTGTAGCGCTCGTTTTCCTCCAGCGGCCGGCTCAGGGGGTGGTGGTCAAAGATTTCGACCTGGGGGGAAAAGGGCCCCAGGGGAAAGGGCAGGGCCGGCGCCTGCTGGGTATCCACGAGGATCAGGCGGGCGACCGGCTCCCGGGGCAGTTCCTCGGCCCGCACAAAGTTGACCGTCCCGCGGTAGAGGGCCAGAAAATCGCGCACGTTGCGGTTGAGGCGCTGCGGCAGCACCGGGTAGGCCCCGGGGAAGAGGTGGGCGGCGGCCAGGAGGGAGGCCAGGGCATCGAAATCGGCGTTGCTGTGGGTCAGGATGAGTTCCATTGGCGTGTTCCGTGTTGCGTGTTCCGTGTTGCGTGTTGCGTGTTGCGTGTTACATACGGCCGGGCTTGCTGCGGCGGGGGCGGTGGAGGTCGTCGGTATCGAGGAAGATGGTAACCGGGCCGTCGTTATGGATTTCGACCTCCATCATGGCCCCGAAGACGCCGGTTCGGGTGGGGACGCCGGCTTCCCGAAGGGCCTGGCAGAAGCGTTCCACCAGCGGTTCGGCCGCATCCGGCCGGGCAGCCTGGGAGAAAGAAGGCCGGCGGCCGCGGCGGCAGTCGGCGTAGAGGGTGAACTGAGAGACGACCAGCGCCTCGCCGCCGAGTTCCAGGATGGAGCGGTTGAAAAGGCCGGCCTCATCGCGGAAGATGCGCAACTGGGCCGTCTTCCGGGCCAGTTCCTCGGCTTCGGATTCCGTATCGCCCTCGCCCACGCCCAGGAGGATACACAGGCCCGGGCCGATGCGGGCAACTTCCCGGCCCTCCACGGTTACAGAGGCATGGGTGACCCGTTGAAGCAGAGCGCGCATAGGAACCTCGAGTGTTTTGTGTTGCGTGCTGCGTGTTGCGTGTTATACGCCTCCAAAGTAGCGCAGGGCCAGCCGCAGGCGCTCCTCCAGGGGCAGGTCCTTGGCCTCGGCCGGCAGGGAGGCAACTGCCGCCCGGGCCTCGGCCGGGCTGTAGCCCAGCCCTGTGAGCACCTCCAGGAGTTCGGCCTGCTCCAGTGGCAGGGCTGCTTCCGGCAGGCCCAGCCGGCTCAGGTCCACCCGGCCCTTGAGTTCCAGGATGAGCCGGCCGGCCGTCTTCCGACCGATGCCCGGCACCCGAGCCAGGATGTCCACGTCCTCCCGGGCGATGGCCAGCCGCAGCGCCTCGGCCGAGGTGGACGAAAGGAGGGAGAGCGCCAGTTTCGGCCCGATGCCGGAGACGGTGAGGAAGAGTTCGAAGAGTTCCCGCTGCTCCGGCGTGGCAAAGCCGTAGAGCGTCAGGGCGTCGTCGCGCAGGAGGAGGGAGGTATACAGGCGCACTTTTTCCCCGATCTCGCCCAGTTCCTCCAGGATGGAGGCCGGCACCCGGACGTGGAAGCCCACCCCGCCGACTTCCACCAGGACCCAGTCCTCTCCCCGCGCCCGAAGTTCGCCGTACAAGGTGGCGATCATGGTCGTCCTCCGTCCACCGGAACAATGGACCGGACACCGGCCATTATAAAGGATGGGGAACGGCGATGTCAAACCTGTGGTATAATGGCCCCGGAAGAACCGATGGATGCTTCGATGCTGGCCCGTATTCGTTACCTCCTCGCCGACCTGGACGGGGTATTCTATCGGGGCGATGTGCCCCTGCCGGGTGCGGCCGATTTTGTGCGCTGGCTCGACCGGGCGGGCATCCCTTACCTTTTCCTCACCAATAACTCTACCCGTACCCCACGGCAATATGCGGAGAAACTGGCCCGCCTGGGCCTGCCGGTACGCCCGGAACAGGTCCTCACCTCCGCCCTGGCCACGCGGGCCTACCTGGAAGCCCGCGCCCCCCGGGGCACCGGCATTTACCTCATCGGCATGGGAGGGCTGGAGGAGGCCCTCCTGGGCGACGGCTACTTTCGCCTGGAGGAGGAACGGCCGGCCTATGTCGTCGTGGGACTGGATACCCACCTGACCTATGAGAAACTGCGCCGGGCTACCCTCCTCATCCGGGCCGGCGCGACCTTTATCGGCACCAACCCCGACCGCACCTTCCCCGCCCCCGAGGGTATCACCCCCGGCTGCGGGGCGATCCTGGCCGCCCTGGAAGCCGCCACCGGCGTCTCTCCCATCGTCATCGGCAAGCCGGAGCGCTGGATGCTGGAGGAAGGGATGCGCCGGCTGGGGGCTACCCCCGATCACACCGCCATCCTGGGCGACCGGCTGGATACCGACATCGCCGGCGGAAAACGGCTCGGCCTGGTCACGCTCCTGGTGCTGACCGGCGTGCACGGGCCGGCGGACCTGGAGACGGCGGAGGTCCGGCCGGACGCCGTCTTCCCCGACCTGGTGACGCTCCAGAAGGCATGGGAGGCAAGTCGGAAAAGTCCCTGGCCCTGAAAAGGAGCGATGTATGGTTCCGAGCGCTTCCCGGCCGAGACGGAAGAGGATGGATAAGATGCGCATCCGCAACGGGCATCCGGAGACGGGAGAGCCATAGGATGAGGAACGACAATCCGGTGGCCGGGCAGACAGCAGGAGTCGAATACGGGCCCGAAGCCGGTCGGGGAGCGGTGGCGAGGGCGGCCGGCCTGATCGGGCTGGGAAACGTCCTCAGCCGACTGCTGGGCCTGGCCCGCGACAGTGCCATTGCCCACTACTTCGGGGCCGGGGGACCGGTCAGCGCCTTTCGCCTGGCCCTGCAGATTCCCCAGATCGCCTACGACCTCCTGATCGGCGGGCTCATCAGCGCGGCGCTGGTGCCGGTCTTTAGCGAATATGCCGGCCGGGAGCATCGGGAGGAACTCTGGCGCGTGGCCGGCACGTTCTGTAGCCTGGCCGCCGTTCTTCTGGCCCTCGTGGTCCTCCTCCTGGAGGCCCTGGCTTCCTGGGCCGTCGCGGTGATGGGCGGCGGTCTGGAAGCCCACTACCAGGAGCAGGCCGCAGCCGACCTCCGCCTGGTCGCCCCGGCTCTCTTTTTCCTGGGCCTCTCCGGAGCCATAAGCGGCCTCCTCTACGCCCTCAAGCGCTTCGTCTACCCGGCCTTTGCCACTGCCGTCTTCAACGCCGGCATCGTCCTCCTCATCCTCCTGGCCGAACGCTCCCTGGGTATCGCCAGCGCCGCCGTCGGCGTCGTGGTGGGCGCTTTCTTGCAACTGGCGTTACAACTCCCCGGACTACGCGGGGCCCGGCTACGCCTCTCCCTTCGCCCCCATCCGGCGCTCCGGCACATCCTTTTCCTCTACCTGCCCGTGCTCCTGGGCGTATCCATCAGCATCGTCGGGACCGTCATTGACCGGCGGCTGGCCTCGGCCACCGGCGAAAGCAGCATCGCCTGGATGCAGAACGCCACCACCCTCATCCAGACCCCCCTGGGCCTGATCGCCGCCGCCATCTCCCTGGCCGTGCTGCCCTCCCTCTCCCGTGCCGGTGCTTTCCGGGACGAGCAAGCCTTTCGGGCCCACCTGGGCCTGGGCCTGCGCCTGATCCTGACCCTGGTGGTGCCGGCCACCGCCGGCCTTTACGCTCTGGGCCGGCCGCTTGTCGCCCTCCTCTTTGAGCACGGCGCCTTTACGCCCGACGATACCCGGATGGTCTCTCTGGCCCTCTATCTTTACCTCATCGGCCTCCCCTTTGCCGCCGTGGACCAACTCCTCATCTTTGCCTTCTACGCCCGCCGCGATACCCTCCGCCCCAACCTGGTGGGCGCCTATGCCATCGGTATCTACCTCCTCTTCGCCCTGCCGCTGGTCGGGCGATGGGGGATGTTCGCCCTGGTGCTGGCCAACTCGGCCCAGTGGACCTGGCATGCCCTCCTGATGCTCCTCCTTTTGCGCCGGAGGATAGGCTGGCCGTATGGCGAGCGCATCGGGGTCACCCTGGGGCGTTCCATAGCCGCCGCCCTGGGCATGGCC
Source organism: Chloroflexia bacterium (assembly GCA_034433695.1). GTDB lineage: Bacteria > Chloroflexota > Chloroflexia > DTKN01 > DTKN01 > JASFBA01. The sequence continues at coordinate 1,121 of DAOUAK010000091.1, read as the reverse complement.
CTGGCGGCCTGGGGGACGGTTACGGGCCTGGGAGGCTGGCTGGGGGAGAGCGAAACGTTCCCCCGTCTCCTCTCTCTGGGGGCTGCCCTGGCGGTTGCCGGGATCGTTTACCTGGGGTTGGCCGTGGCCCTGCGCCTGGAAGAGGTCAAGGTCGCCTGGGAGGCGCTGCGCCGGCGGCTGGGGGGGTGAGCGGCAGTGGATGTTGAGGATGTCCTGAGGGCGTTGCAGCACGACCCGGAGTTCGCCCCCCAGATCACCGCCTGGCGGACGCGGGAAGCCCGGCCGGCCCGCTATGCCCCCACCCCGGAGTGGCCGGACCGACACCTGCGGGAGGCCCTGGCCGAACTGGGCATCGTCCGCCTCTATACCCACCAGGTCGAGGCGCTGGAAGCGGCGGCACGGGGTGAGCACGTAGTCGTCGCCACCGGCACCGCCTCCGGGAAGAGCCTCTGCTACCACCTGCCCGTGCTTCAAGTCCTCCTGGAGCATCCCGATAGCACCGCCCTGTACCTCTACCCGACCAAAGCCCTAGCCCACGACCAGGAGGCCTTCCTGCGCGCCCTGGCCGAGAAAGCGGCCCTTCCCCCCTTTGGCACCTACGACGGCGATACTCCAACTTCCGTCCGCCCCCGCCTTCGCCGGGAGGCCCGCCTCCTCCTGACCAACCCGGACATGCTCCACGCCGGCATCCTGCCGAGACACCCCCACTGGGCCCCCTTCCTGGCCTCGCTGCGCTACGTTATCCTGGATGAACTGCACGTCTACCGGGGCCTGTTCGGCAGCCATGTCGCCAACGTCCTGCGCCGCCTGAAGCGGCTCTGCGCCTTTTACGGAAGCCGGCCCCAATTTCTCTGCGCCTCGGCCACCATCGGCAACCCCGGAGAACTGGCCGGCCGGCTGCTGGAGGAAACGGTAACCGTTATAGACGACGACGGCGCTCCCCGCGGCCGGCAACATTTTCTCCTCTACAATCCCCCGCTGGCCGACCCTGCCCTGGGGCTTCGCCGCAGCCTCCTCCTGGAGGCGGAGAAACTGGCCGCCCGCTTTCTGGAGGCCGGTCTGCCCACGGTCGTCTTCGTCCGCACCCGGTTGGGGATGGAACTCCTCCTCACCTACCTGCG
>DAOUAK010000090.1:0-38322 GCA_034433695.1 Chloroflexia bacterium | reverse complement strand
AAGATCGGTTCCGGTCGGGTGTTACCGCCGGGCAACTATGTGCCCGCTTGGCGGCATAGTCAAGAAAGTGCAAAGATAGTAAATATGTATTTTCCAGGAGGGACATGTTTCCAAAAGATACCCCTTCCATACGTAACATCGGCCACTACCGAGCCCTCGGGAACGTGTAAGGCCAGGATCAGCGGGAAAACCTCGGCATTTGTACCCACGCAGGCGCTGAAAATAAGCCGGGTTGTTGCCACTCCATCCGGCGATTTCCGACGGCGGCGGTTGTCGTCAGGAAAAAGTCGTGATTGTCGGCCCGACCCGTTCATGATTTTCTCCACGTATCGGCCGTTTCAACTCTCCGCCCGTCGGGTTCTTCCTTCGGCCAGAGGGTGGAATCGGCATCGGAGGCAGGTATGATATGCCAGCCTCCCTTGTGGTAGAAGGTCGAACCCGGACGGGTGCTTTTGGGCTCTCGCCATCCGGCCAGTCTTTCCCCGGCTATTCCTCCAGATACTCCTCTCCTTCTTCTTCCTCCATCTCCTCCCCGCCGGCCGTGACCGTCGGCGGCAGGGTGGTGGCGTTGGCCCGAATCTCGCGTTCGATGGCCTGGGCGACCTCCGGATGCTGCTTCAGATATTCCCGCGCCCCCTCGCGCCCCTGGCCCAGCCGCTCCTCGCCGAAGTAGTAGAACGAGCCGGTCTTGGTCACGATCCCCATATCCACGCCGACGTCCAGGAGGTTGCCCTCCTTGGAGATGCCCTCGTTGTAGATGATGTCGAACTCGGCCTGCCGGAAGGGTGGGGCAACCTTGTTTTTCACCACCTTGACCCGCACCCGGCTGCCGATGACTTCGCTGCCCTTTTTGATCGATTCCAGCCGGCGGATGTCCAGCCGCACCGAGGCGTAGAACTTGAGCGCCCGACCTCCCGAGGTGGTCTCCGGGTTCCCAAACATCACTCCGATCTTGGAGCGCAACTGGTTGACAAAGACCACCGCCGTCCTGGACTTGCTGATGGCCCCGGAGAGTTTGCGCAGCGCCTGGGACATCAGGCGGGCCTGTAGCCCTGGCAGGGAATCGCCCATATCGCCCTCCAGTTCGGCCCGGGGCACCAGCGCCGCCACCGAGTCGATGACCACCACGTCCACCGCCCCGCTCCGCACCAGCGCCTCGCAGATCTCCAGCGCCTGCTCGCCGGTGTCCGGCTGGGAGATCAGGAGTTCGTCCAGGTTGATGCCGCAGGCGGCCATGTACTTGGGGTCCAGGGCGTGCTCCACGTCAATATAGGCGGCGACACCGCCCATCCGCTGGGCCTCGGCCACGATGTGCTGGGCCAGCGTCGTCTTGCCCGAGGCGTCGGGACCGAAAATCTCCGTCACCCGCCCCCGGGGAATGCCCCCAACCCCCAGGGCCAGGTCCAGAGCGATCGAACCGGTGGGAATGGCCGAGACTTCCATCCTCTCTGCCGCCTCGCCCATCCGCATGATCGAACCTCTCCCGAAGCGACGGTCGATCTGGCTGATCGCCGCCGATAGCGCCTTTGCCCGCTGCTCATCCATCGCCGTTTCCTCCTCTACGGACGATCCCCAGGATCGTCCCTTGTCCTTTTCTATATGATAGCACATTTGTTTTATCCATGCAAATGGCACCTCCTTTCACGTATCAATTTTCTAACCCAACCAGGACTTCCGAGGTCAAAGTTCTGCGAGGCTATCCTCAGATGCCTTCGGAGGGGCCAGGAATGCTTGGCCCATGCCGGATATTCGGCTGTTCTGAGACGGCTTCCCGAACTTCGGAAGCCCCCAAAGTTACAGCATTGAAAAGCCCTACGTGAGACACGCCGGTTGCAAGGGAGCCATCGTGGTGTTATAATAAAAATATCGTGTAGATGGCCACCAGGGAAGTGCCCGAACACTTCGGAGGAGACGATGGGCAAAGTGAACCTTGCCGCACTGGGAACAAGGCTGGAAACCCCGTGGGTGCCGATGGAATTCGCCCAGGTGGATGACTACCATGCCCTGCTCGTCCTCTATCAGGGCAGTTATCCCCCCCATTACCACAACAAGGACGAATTCTTCCTGGTGCTCTCCGGCGCGGTGGATATTGAGATCGAAGGCGGAGGCACCGTGACGTTGCAGGAAAAGGAGGGGCTGGTCGTCCGGGCCGGCCTGCACCATCGCTCCATTGCCCGCACTCCCAGCGCCCTGGTACTCCTCTTCGAGGCCAAGGACATCACCTACAACCCGGTCGTGATGGTGGGTCAGGTCCAGGAACAGGACTAGGAGGTACAATGCTGGAAGATTTTCTTTCCCGGATGGGCGAATTGCGCCTGGAGATGGAACGGCTGGCCGGCCAGGCCCAGGAACTGGAGCGCGTGGTCCAGGAGCAGCAACTTCGCCTGGAGGAAATGGACCTTCTGGTGCGCCAGCGCGACGAGCAATTGGCCGAACGCCAGGCGCGGGTGGAGGAACTGGAGGAAAGGCTGCGCCGGCGTGAGCAGGAATTGGCCGAGGCCCGCACCCGCCTGGCCGAGGCCGAGGCGACTTGTCTGCGCCAGGAAGAGGAACTGGCAGAACTTCGGACTTTGCTTTCCCAGCGTGAAGCGAGCGAGGCTGCCCTGCGCGACGAACTGGCCCGCCAGGAACGGCCGGCCGCGCCGGAGACGGTCACCCTGCCCGTTCAGGCCCTCCTGGAACGCCTTTCCGCACTCGAGGAACTGGCCCGCCGCCAGGAAGCCGAACTGGCCGGGTTGCGCTCCACCTTCCAGGAGGGCCTTTCCCACCTGAGCCGCCGGCTGGAGCGACTGGAGGCCGGCCCGCCTCCCGCTCCCGCCCCGGCTGCCCCCACTCCACCGCCCGTAGAAGTGCCGGCCCCGGCCGTGGCCGTCGCTCCTCCCCCGCTCGAATGGGTCGCCGACCCCATCCAGGCCCTGCTCCAGGAGGCGCTGGAAAGCCTTCCCGAGGTCCTCTGCGTCGGCCTGAGCGGCCTGGATGGCCTGAACGTCGCTCTGGCCGCCCGCCAGGAGTGGACCGCCGGGGAAGCACTGGAAGTGGAACTGGCCGAATTGACCGCCGAGGCCGGGCGCGTCGCCTCGGCGCTGGACATCGGCCCCTTGTTCACCCTGGCCTTTCAGACCGGGACGGAGCAATGCCTGATCTCCCCGGTCAGCGAAGGCCACTTTGCCTTCATGGTCACGCCGGCCGCTTCGGCGAACGATTTCCGGCGCGCCCAGGCCGTACTCCTTCAGGCCGTCAGCCGCTTGAACGAACTGTTCTGAGGATTGCCCATGGCCATCGGGTACTGCCAGATCGAACTTCACCTTCCCGATAACCATTCCCTCAAGGAAAAGCGGGGCGTGCTTCGTTCTATCATCGCCCGCCTCCGTCAGGAATTCAACGTTTCCGTTGCCGAACTCGACCACCAGGACCTCTGGCAATCGGCCTGTCTGGGGGTGGTCTCGATCTCCAACGAGGCCTCCCGGCTTCATCACCTCCTGGAGAAGGTGGTGCACTGGCTGGAGCAGAACCGGCCCGATGTCGAGGTAACCGGCTACCAGATCGAGATGCTCTGAACGACCCGCCGGGCCGGAAACGACTCCGGGAAGGCGCAGATGGGGTTGGTGCGTTTCACGGCCCTCTTTTTGGGCCGAGCCGCAGGTTTCTTGAGCCGCACGCTGGGTCGAGGAGGGGGTACGACTTTACCCGGTCTTGTAGCCCAATCCCTGGATCGGAACTTGATCCCGGCCCTCTGCGCCCGCCTGGAACGGGGGACCATCCTCCTCACCGGCACCAACGGCAAGACGACCACCGCCCGGATGCTGGCCCTGTTGCTCCGGGAGGCCGGCTGGCATCCGATCCATAACCGCGCCGGAGCCAACCTGATCGAGGGCGTGGCCACCACCCTCCTTGATGCCAGCGACTTTCGCGGCCGGCCGGCCGGCGATAGCGGCCTTTTTGAAATGGACGAGGCCCACTTTCCCCGGGCCGTGGCCCTCTGTCGTCCCCGCCTGGTGATCCTCCATAACCTCTTCCGCGACCAACTGGACCGCTACGGCGAGGTGGATACGGTGGCCGGCCGCTGGGGCGAGGCCCTCCGCACCCTTCCCCCCACCGCCACCGTCCTCCTCAACGCCGACGACCCGGCCGTGGCCAACCTGGGATCCGGCCTCGCAGCCCGAGTGCTCTACTACGGCGTGGAGGCCACCTCCCTGGGCCGGCCGACCCCCGATCACACCGCCGACGCCCGTTACTGCCGGCGTTGCGGCGCACCCTACACCTACGCCCCGGCTTACTACGGCCACATCGGCCTCTACCGCTGCCCACGCTGCGGCCATGCCCGCCCCCGGCCGGACATCCTGCTGACGGTGACCGGCGCAGAGGAAGATGGCCGGCTACGGGGATCCCTCCGTACCCCGGCCGGGGAACGCGATTTCCGTTCCCCTCTCCCCGGCCTCTACAACGCCTACAACGCCCTGGCCGCCGTCGCCGCCGCCCTGGCCCTGGGGTTGAGCCTGGAAAGATGCCTGGATTCCCTTCCTCACTTTCAGGCCGCCTTCGGCCGGCTGGAGCGCATCCCGGTCGGGAATCGGGAACTTCTCCTGGCCCTGATCAAAAATCCGGTAGGTGTGGGACAGGTCCTGCAAATGCTCGGCAGTGGCGGTCGAACCTTTCCCTGCCTGGTGATCATCAACGACCGCATCGCCGACGGCACCGACGTCTCCTGGCTGTGGGATGCCGACTTCGAGGCCCTGGCCGGCCGGACCACCTCGTTAGTCGTCTCCGGCACCCGCGCCCGGGATATGGCCGTCCGCCTCAAGTACGCCGGGGTAACCGGGGAAATGGTGGTGGAAGAAGACCTGGAACAGGCCCTGGAGGATGCTCTGGCCCGCACGCCGCCCGGGGCGACCCTCTATATCCTGCCCACCTATACGGCTATGCTGGAGGTACGGGCGCTCCTGGTCCGCAGGGGCTATGCGACCCCGTTCTGGGAAGATTGAGAGGGTAAAGATGGAAGAAAGCACCCGCCGTCTGCGTGCCCTTCTGGAGGCGATGAGGGATGTCGTCCTGGTGGTCGGTCCCGATGGACGTTATCTGGACATCGCCCCCACCCGTCCCGACCTGCTCTATCGCCCGCCCGAACAAATCCTGGGACGAACGATCCACGAAATCTTTCCCCGAGAGCAGGCCGAATTTTTCCAGGAGGCCATAGACCGCACCCTCCGCACCCGCCAGGTGGTGACGATCGAGTACGCCTTGCCCATCGAGGGGCGCGAGGTCTGGTTTGAGGGCCGGCTTTCGCCGATGCTGGATGAACGGGGGGAAGCCATCGCCGCCCTCCTGGTGGCCCGCGACATCACCGAAGAACGCCGCGCCCGGGAGGCCCTGCGGGAAAGCGAGGAAAAGTACCGCGCCCTGGTGGAACAATCGAGCGAGGCCATCTACCTCCTTTTCAACCGGCGCTTTGAATTCATCAACCGGCGCTTCAGCGAGATGTTCGGCATCAGCCCGGAGGAGGCCCGCGCCCCCGATTTCGATTTCATCCAACTGGTGGCCCCCCGGAGCCGGCCGCAGATCGAGGAACGCGCCGCCCGAATTCGGCGCGGCGAGGCCGTCCCGCCGCGCTACGAATTCACCGCCCTGACCCGCGACGGCCGCGAACTCCTGGTGGAGGCCTCCGTGGCTTACGTCCCTTATCGGGGAGGGGTGGCCACCCAGGGAATTGTGCGGGACATCACCGCCCAGAAGCAGGCCGAAGCGCAGATGCTCCGGCGGGAGCACTACCTGGCCTGCCTGGCCGAGACCGCCCAGAAGTTGCTCGGAGCGACCGACCCCTTTGCGGTATTGCCCGAGGTGCTGGCCTGCCTGGGCGAAACGGCCGAGGCCGACCGGGTCTATATCTTCGAGGCCCACGAGGATGCCCAGGGACGCCTCCTGGTCAGCCAGCGGATGGAGTGGTGCGCCCCGGGCATCACGCCCCAGATCGATAATCCGGCCATGCAGAACCTTCCCTGCATCGAGGCCGGATTCGGCCGTTGGGTGGAAGCGCTTAGCCGCAACGAGATGATCGCCGGGAAGGTGGTCGATTTTCCCCCTTCGGAACGGCCGCTCTTGGAGGCCCAGGGCATCCGTTCTATCCTGGTGTTCCCCCTCCTTGTCGGGGGCCTGCCCTACGGGTTCATCGGCTTCGATTCCTGCCGGACGGAACGGGAATGGGCCCAGGTCGAAATGGACCTCCTCTCCACCGCGGCCCGCAACATCGCCCAGGCCATCGAGAAGAGCCGGGCCCTGCGGGCGCTCCGGGAATCGGAGGAGCGCTATCGCCGTTTGATCGAACTGTTGCCCGATGCCGTTGCCGTCCACCAGGACGGCCTGATTCGCATGGTGAACCTGACCGGGGCACGGATGCTCGGCTACGAGTCTCCGGAGGAGGTGATCGGCCGGCCGGCACTCGACTTTGTGCACCCGGACGATCGCGCCGTCGTCCGGGAACGGATTCGGGCTCAACTGGAGCGCGGGGAATGGGCCCCGCCGCTGGAGGAGCGTTTCTTGCGGCGGGACGGCACGGTCATCCCGGTGGAAGTTACGGCGGCCCCCTTCATGCTGGGAGGCCGGCCGGCCTCGCTGGTCGTGGCCCGCGACGTCTCGGCCCGCAAACGACTGGAGGAAGAACTGCGCCAGGCCCAGAAGATGGAGGCGCTGGGACGGCTGGCCGGTGGAGTGGCCCACGACTTCAACAACCTCCTTACGGCGATCAACGGCTACGCCGAACTCTTGCTTTCCTCCCTCCGGCCCGACGATCCCCTGCGGGCCGAAGCCGAGGCCATCCTGAAGGCCGGGCAGCGGGCCACCATGCTGACACAGCAACTCCTGGCCTTTGGCCGGCGACAGGTGATGGAACTGCGGGTGGTGGACCTCAATCAGGTGCTGAAAGGGCTGGCCGGGATGCTCCGCCGGCTCATCCGCGAGGACATCGAACTCGCCTTTTCTCTATCCCCGGAGCCGGGCCATGTCCGGGTGGATGTGGCCCAGATGGAGCAGGTCATCGTCAACCTGGTGGTGAACGCTCGCGATGCCATGCCCAACGGCGGCCGGCTGACGCTGGAGACGGCATGGGGTGAGGACGAGGCCCTGGTCCTTCCCGGCCTGGCCCCCGGCCGATACGTGCGGCTCACCGTCCGCGATAGCGGGGAGGGCATCCCGGAGGAGGTGCGCGAGCACCTCTTTGAGCCGTTTTTCACCACTAAAGAAGTGGGCCTGGGGCTGGGTCTGGCCACCGTCTACGGCATTGTGCAGCAGTTCGGCGGCCACATCCGGGTGGAGTCCGAACCCGGCCGGGGCAGCGCCTTTCACATCTATCTGCCGAGTGCGGAAGTCGAGGCACCCGGCCGGCCACCCCTACCCGAAACGCCGCCCACGCCTCCGGCCGTTGAGGAATGGCCCCGGGGGAAGGAAACGATCCTGGTGGTCGAAGACGATGAGATGGTTCGCGCCCTAGCCGTGCGCATCCTGCGTGGCCAGGGCTATCGCGTACTGGAGGTCCGCCGCGGCGACGAGGCCATCCAGATGGCCACCACCTATCGGGAGCCGATCCACCTTCTGCTCACCGACGTGCTGGTGCCCCACATGAGCAGCCGGGTGCTCCTGGAACGCCTTCAGGAAAGCCATCCCGAGGTTCGGGTGCTCTATATGTCGGGACACGCCGAAAATCTCATCGCCCAGCACGTCCTGCTGGAACCGGGCTCTCCGTTGCTCCGTAAGCCGTTCACCCCCCAGGCTCTGGTCCAAAAGGTGCGGGCCGTTCTGGATGCCCGGTAGAGGGTTCCTGCCGGATCACCTGAAATGACATAATAGACTTGACACGGGGGGAACATTGTGCTATAATAAAATTGCATTCCCGGTCGCAGAGAAATGTTCACCGTTACGAAAGGAGGTGATGAATAGGGCTGTTTATGGCAGCGGTTCTTTTCTATGGCTTAGCGCAAAAGAAAGGAGGCAGCCGTGAAACGAGCGCTGGCACTGGTGGGTACCTTGGTCCTCATGGCCTCTTTGCTTCTTCCCCTTTCTGCCGGGGCAGATAGCATAAGGCCGCAGAGCGCCGGAGCAACCCCGGCGGTTCCTCCGGCGCAACCCCCTCGCCCCTACGCCGGCCAGGTGACCACCGCCACCGACCGGGCCTTGGCCAAGATTCACCCCAACCTGCGTGAAAAGGCCCGGGCCGGCGGCGAGGCCCTCGTCCCCGTCAACGTCTTCCTCCGGCCCGGCGCCGACGTCCAGGGGCTGACCGCCCTCTTCGACCGCCCCATCGTCCGCACCATCCTGGGCACCACCTCCATCATCGGCCAGGTGCCGGCCCGCAACCTCCTGAAACTGGCGGCGAGCGAGGGTGTGGATGTGGTCCTCGACCCCATGCCCTACACTCCTCCGCCGCGCACCCCCGACCCGGATATGCCCCAGCGCATCACCCGCGCCCGGGAAACCATCCGCGCCCGACTGGAAGGCACCATCTCCCATCCCACCGAAAGGGCCGGTACCGAAGGCTGGTGGGACGTCGGCGAGGGACATCGCTCTTCCTACGCCTGGGCCAACGGCTACACCGGACAGGGCGTGAAGGTGGCCGTCATTGATACCGGCGTGGACTTTGCCCACCCCGACCTCCAGGGCACCTGGGCCGTCTACCCGCTCACCAGCACGACCATCCCTCCCACCTATACCCAGGCCTACGGCGGCTGGCCCATCGCCTTCGACGACCTCTCTATGATGTACTATGCCCTCAGCGGCGGCCCGGTTCCCGGCACCTGGTACGCCGATACTTCCTACACCGTCTCCGTCACGCCCACCATCACGACCACCATCATCTTCGACGGCAAGACTTTCACCGTAGCCGGCAGCCTGAGCGGCGTCTACCATATCGGCTATCACCCCGATACCTCCTTGAGTGCCTGGTGGTACGGCGAGCCGGTTGCCGTGCTGGTGGTGGATGAAAATATCGCCGGCACCTACGACACCGTCTACGTGGACCTGGACGATGACTATGACTTTACCAACGAAAAGCCGGTCACCCGCGACGACCCCGTCGCCTGGAAAGACTTTGACGACGGCTACGCCGACGTCTCCGGCGGCCTGGTCTACTTTATCGCCGACGGCCTGCACCATCCGCCCGGCTTTGACTGGCTCTGGGGACCCTTTGTCCCGTCCTTTGATCCGCCGGCAGCGGGCAATATGGTGGCCTTTATGCTCAATAACGCCCTCCTGGCCGGCGGCGACCACGGCACCCTCTGCGCCTCCAACGTGGCCGGCCAGGGGATGATCGACGGCGGAGCCCCACCCTACAAGCCGATCGGCGTCGGCGGGATGGTCCAGGGCGGCGGCAGGAATGCCAAGGTCTGGGCCATGGGCTGCTTCTACTGTGGCGGCTACGAGACCGACTACTACTTTATGACTGCCCTGGGCTACGACGGACTTCCCCTCACCGGCGATGAGCCGGAGATCGTCAGCATGTCCTACGGGAGCACCGCCACCGATAACGACGGCTGGGACTGGACCAGCCGCTTCCTGACCTGGCTCAACCTGTTCGTCGCCCCCTATACCTCCTACGTGGGCTCCACTGGCAACGGCGCCCCGGCCTACGGCACCGTCAACTCGCCCAACCCGGTGACGGGGGTGAGCGTCGGGGCCTCCACCCAGTACGATTCTTGTGGCGCCGTCTTTGACCTCATCACCTCGACCGAACAACTCCTCTGGGGCGACCTCCAGTCCTGGTCGGACGTCGGTCCGGGAGCCGACGGCAGCGTCGGAGTCTCCGTCCTGGCCAACGGGGCCTGGGGGGCCGGCGATCTACCCCTGAATGAGTGGGGCGACGGTTGGACGGCCTGGGAGTGCTGGGGCGGCACCAGCCGCTCGGCACCGGTAGCGGCCGGAAACCTGGCACTGATCTATGACGCCTACTATCAGGCCCACGGCGAATACCCCACCTGGGACGTGGCCCGGGCCATTCTCATGTCCGGCGCCAACGACGCCCTCCACGACCCGCTGCGCCAGGGGGCCGGCACCGTCAACGCCGAACGCGCCACCTGGGTGGCCGGCGGCGATTACGGCTTCTACGTCCTCCCCGACTCCTGGAGCGCGGGCGACTACCGGGGCGAGAACTTCCTCTCCTTCGCCAACATCGTCCATCCGGGCGATTCCTCCTCTCAGGCCTTTACCCTGGTCAACGACTCGGCCTTCCCTATCACCGTCACCCTGAGCGACGGCTACTTTACCCTGGTGGGCGAAGAAGAGTGGACCTTTACCACGGACAACGCCCTCGAACAGCGCGTCTGGGCCAAGCCCGACTACCTTTTCACCGCTACCCAGTGGGTGGAGACGGGCGGCCCCTACGAAGGCGCCGACCTCATGGTCGCCAAATTGGCCTTCCCCTACCGCCAGTTCAGCCTGGATGACCCGGCCACCCCGCCGCAGACCTACAATAGCCGCTGGCGGGTGCTCATCTACGACTGGACCGACCTGAACGGCGACGGCAACCTCTGGACCGACCTGAACGGCGACGGCGTGGTGCAGAGCGGCGAAATCGACACCTACGAATACAACCGTTACGGCTACGGCTATAACAGCGGCACGACGATGCAACAGTCGGCCCGCGATCCCTCTCACCGCTATCACGACGGCCTCTACGTCGGCGTGGAACACCGCACGGCCAGCGGGGAGATCCCGACCACGACCATCGAACTCCGCGTCTCCTTCTATAAGCGGGTGGATTGGCCGTGGCTGGAAACCAGCGTCTCCTCCCTCACCATCCCGGCCGGGGGCACGGCCTCCTTCACCGCCACGTTGAGCGTGCCGCCCACCGTACCGCTGGGCCTTTACCAGAGCGAAATCCTGGTGCAGGACCCCGGCTACCTGACCTATACGGCCCATACCGCGGTAGTGCCGGTGGTGGTCAGCGTGGCTGCGGACGGTCCGACCTTCTCCTTCGGCGGCGTGGACCAGGACCTGCCCTATGACAACGGCACCGTTGGCGGCTTCTTCGACTGGGCCTGGCGGGCCGAAAGCGGCGACTGGCGCTTCTTCTTCGCCGACATCCCCGACGACCACGGCCTGCCGGAAGGCACCAACTTCCTGGTGCACACCGTCTGGAGCAACTACCCCACCGACCTGGATACCCTGATCTTCGGGCCGACCCCGGACGAATTTTCTGCCGACGACCCCGAATTTTACGGCCCCTATGCCCTCTACAAGGTCGGCGGGAGCGAAAACACCTACCTGGGCAGCGGCCGATGGCTCTTCCGCACCAACACCGGGACGACCGAGGAGTGGATCGCGGCGCCGCTGCAGGCCGGGTTGCACCTCTTTGCTCTGCACAACGTCCTGTTCAACCCGGAGGATGAAACCGGCCATCTCTGGAAGGACATCCCCTTCAGCGGCACCGTCGGGACGCTGGCGGTCACCCCCAGCCCGGTGGAGGTCTGGACCACTTCCTTCACCGGCGACGTGCTGATGGAGGCACTCTCCTCGATGTCCCTGCCCGGCATCACGGCGACGGCCTATGGGCTTAGCCAGCCGCTTCTCTGGACGCATGAGCCGATCACGCCGGCCGCCGGCCTGTGCGACTGGTCTTACGACTTTACCGTCACCAACGCTGCCTATATCGAGGCCACGACCTCCAGCCCCGACGTAAGCGACAACGACCTCTACCTCTACTGGTGGGATGGGGCCTCCTGGGTGCAGATCGCCGCCTCGACCGGCCCGACGGCCGAGGAGTACATCCGCGTGCTCCTGCCGGCGGACGGCCTGTACCGCCTCTGCCTGGACGACTGGGCCGGGGTCCCGGGCCACTTTGACCTGACGCTCTTCGCCCCGGCCGGCACGGGCCTCTGGACCAGCGATGTGCCCACCGGAACGCTCGAACCGGGAGTTCCGGTTCACTTCACCCTGAACTATAGCGCCACCATGACCCCGGGCGACTGGTACGGCGTCATCCTGGCCGGCCCGCCGGTCGCCCCCTCGGCCGTCCTGGTCCCTGTCATCATCCACTATGCCCAGTGCTTCCCGGTCGAGGAGGCCGACTTTACCTGGTCGCCGACCACGCCCACGGTGGGGCTGATGACGCTCTTCACCGCCACGGTCGCCCCGCCCACGGCGACGACGCCCATCACCTACACCTGGGACTTTGGCGACGGCCATACGGCGGTGGTGACCACGCCGACGGCGCTCCACACCTATACCGCCACGGGCACTTACACCGTTACCCTGACGGTGGAGAACGCCTGCGGCATGGCTTCAGCGGAGCACGTTCTGACCGTCGAGGTTGCTCCTCCGCCCGAGTTCAAGATTTACCTGCCTCTTGTCTTCAAGGGGTACGCTGCTGCACCCTAGGGGCAGGGCGGAAACGATGGGAGCCGCCCGGCAGCGGGGCGGCTCCCCCGATGGGGGGGGCGACGGGATTCGCCGCCCCCCCACATTTTGCGGCTCTGTTAGGTCGGATGGGCCATTCCTACAGGGCCCCCAGAAGGAGCGCCCGGGCCCACTCCGGGATGGAAGCCGGGCGGAGGTCCTTCCCCACAAAGGTCTGGGCCGTCCGGCCGACGGCAACGGTGTGCCCGCTCTCATCGGTGAGGCGATAGCCCAGGACAAAGGAACGCTGCCGCACCTCTTCCACCCAGACGGCGATTTCCAGTTCCTGGTCAAAGCGCACCGGCACGAGGTAGCGGCAGCCGGCCCAGGCGATGACAAAGGGGCTGCTGTCCACCTCCATCCGGGCGTAGTCGAGGCCGAGGCGGTGCAGGAAGGCGATGCGGCCGACCTCGAACCAGCCCAGGTAGCGGGAGAAGTGGGCCCCCCGGGTAGGCTCGCTTTCGGCGTAGCGTACCCGCAGGGGAAAGCGCTCCTGGCGGCCGCGCGGCGAAAGACGCTCCCACCCCACCAGCCGCTCCGGAGGCGGCTGGGCCGGGGCAGGATAGAGGCTTCCGGAACCTTCCAGGAGTGTCGCTCCCCGCGCCCGAACTTCCTCTTGCACCAGAATTTCATGGGCGACCCAGAGATGCCCTTCCTCCATACCAAGGGCCCGGCTGCGCACGGTCACCGTTTCCCCGTAGCGGATCGGGGCTCGGTAGCGGCACACGGCTTCCAGGACCCGGGGGCGTTCCTCTCCCAGGGGATGGCCCAGGGCGGCAAAAAGGGCCTCGTAGCCCAGTTCAAACATACCACAACAGGTGCGACGCACTTGGCAAGTGCGTCGCACCTGCTTGGCAAGTGCGTCGCACCTGCTTGGCAAGTGCGTCGCACCTGCTTGCCAAGTGCGTCGCACCTGCTTGGCAAGTGCGTCGCACCTGCTTGCCAAGTGCGTCGCACCTGCTTGCCAAGTGCGTCGCACCTGGTGCTAAGGTGCCCAGGAGGGACGGGAGGTTGCGTCCACCTGAGCCCCATAGGTCAGGCGTTCTTCGCCGGCCGGCCGGGGAAAGCCGTCCGGAGCCATCTCCAAGGTGAGCAGCCACAGGTCGAAGGAACCGTCCTGCACCGCGATAAAGGCGATCTGCCTCCCATCGGGCGACCAGGCCGGGCTACGCGCCGCTTTCTGCGAGGAAAGGATCCGGGGAGGCCCTTCCTCCTGGTAAAGCGGGTTGGCCGGGGAGGGCATCACCCCAATCCGGGTCATACCCCCCTGCCGAACGGCGCAGGCAATCCACTGCCCATCCGGGGACCAGGCCGGGTCGTAGCGTTCGAGGCCCTCGAGCTCCTCTCCCAGGCGTAGCACCTTACCGGTGTTGAGGTCCAGGTAACGCAACTGCGCCCCGTGGTCGTGGGTAAACAGGGTAAAGGCCATATATCGCCCATCCGGCGACCAGGCCGGACCTTCGATGAATCCGCCCAGGGACAGGTAGGGCTGTTCCTCGCTTCCGTCCGGCCGGATACGCCAGACCGAGAGGACGTTGGAAAGGTTGCGGGGCTCGTAGTGGGAGATGTAGCCGATCCAGTCTCCCTCCGGAGGAATCCATTGGGGCTGAAAGGCCCAGTAGGAAGTATGGGCGGCCTCGCGGCTCTGTTCGGGGTAGGTGGAGCGGTTGACCGTGACCGGGTGGGGGTTGGTACCGTCGGCCTCCATCACCCAGATGTCGGAGTAGCCCTCGCCCCGGACGACAAAGGCGATCCGCTTCCCATCGGGCGACCAGGCCGGCTGAGCGGCCGGCGTCGGCCCGGTCAGACGGCGGGAGGTGGTTTCGGTATACAGCCAGATGTGGCCCTGGCCGGCATAGAGGAGCCGGCCGGAAACCGACGGCCTCTGGGGTTGTTCCTGGATCTCGGGCGGCGTTGCCGTAGGGGAGGGAGAATGGGACGGAATCACCCTCTCCGCCGGCCGACAGCCGGCCGCGCAGTTGAGTACCAGCAGTACCAGAAGGATCCCCTGGCGGATACCCCTCTTTTTCATCATCCGCTCCATGTCGCCTGGCCGAAGAGGCCGGGCGGAATGTTCCGGGGAAGCAACACCCGGAGGGCCCGAGGGACGGCCCGGAAGGTCATCGGCGTCCGTCCGATCGGCTCCCCGTCTACCTGGACATAAAGAGGGGTCTGGGAGGAAATGACCACCTCCCGCGCCCGGCGATATTCGACCCCGCCGATCCACTTCTGGCGCTGGAGGAGGGTCAAAAGGGCAAAGAGAGAGATCTGGGGGAGTCCCCCTTTGCCCCGCAGGATACAGACATCCAGGAGGCCGTCGTCCACCGTGGCCTGCGGCGTGATCTGGGCAAAGCCCCCGTAGAGTCGGGTGTTGCCGATGATCGCCACCACCGTTTCTCCGCTCACCTGCTGGTCGTCCAGGGTGATCACCGCTTCCTCCCCGGCGTAATGGATGGCGGAGGCGATTCCCCGAAGGATATAACTCCAGGGCCAGAAGAGTTGCCGGGTGTCGCCGGTCATGGTTTGCACCACGGCGGCATCGTAGCCGACGCCGGCCATCAGGAGAAAATAGCGCGAGCCGGCCAATCCCAGGTCCATGGAACGAATCTGGCCCTGGAGGAGGACCTGAGCCGCCTCCAAAGGCTCCGGGGGCAGACCCTGCTCGCGGGCCCAGACGTTGCCCGTGCCCATCGGCAGGACGGCCAGGACGGTGGTTGTGCCGGCCAGGCCGTTGACCACCTCGTTGACGGTGCCGTCACCGCCGACGGCGACGACGACATCCAGCCCGGCTGCGGCCGCCTCGCGGGCCAGTTCCATCGCCTCCCCAGGACGGCGGGTCTCCCGCAGGCTCAGTTCCCAACCCTGGCGCACCAGGTAGCCGAGCACTTCCTCCAGGTCGGCCAGGCGGTAGGCCTGGCCGGCGGCCGGGTTCAGGATCAGCCGGACCCGAGGATGAGGGGGCAAAGGGGCGGGGAGACCCTCCAGGTAACGGGCGATCTCCTCCACCGCCTCCGAAATATCACCGCTGGTATCCACCACCCGGTGCGGCCGGCGAACCGGCTCCATCTTCCCGGCATAGTCCAGGTAGACCGACCAGTCGGCCTCTGAGCCGTAACTCGGCAGAAGTCCCTCCTCCCGTTCCTTTAGCCGCCGGCGTACTACTTCGGGCGCAGCCGTGGTCTGCAGGACCAGGAGGGCGGCCCCTTTCTCTTCGGCCAGGGTATAGTAGCGTCGGCGGTGGCGGCGGAGGAGGTTGGTGGCATCGAAGATGACGCTGTAGCCCTCCTCCAGAAGGCCGGCCACCACCTCCAGGCAGGTGCTGTGGACGCGGTGGTGTTCCTCGGGCGTGTAGGCCGGATGGGGGAAAAGAAGCCGCCGCACCTGATCGCTGGCGACGACGACCAGGGGCAGGCGGTCGGCCAGACGCCGGGCCAGGTACGATTTGCCCGTCCCGGGCAGACCGCACAGGAGGATCAGAGCCGGCCGGAGCAGCCGACCCGAAGGAAGGTGGAGCGCCGCTCGAACGCGACGCGACAGTCCCTGAGCCATCCGCCTTTCACCGAATCGCCCCGAGCATCTCGCCCGGGGCTATTTCCTCCGGCAGAAACGATGGTACCGGCTGGAATATTATACCCCACCCGACGGGAGCGGGCAAATTCAAGAAGGGCAACCGGCCTCTACCGCACCAGTCCTCCGCAATAGTGCATTCGGAAGAGTTCTTCCTGCTGGTAGAAAACGAGCGTCTCCCCCTGAAAGAGGGCCAGGTCTCCTTCGTTGCGATCCTCGTAGCGCAGGTTGCGCTCCTGAAAGCGGTGTGGCCCCAGCAGACGGCGCTCCCGGTAACGCTCCAGTTGGGCCCGTTGCAGGAATGCGGCCAGTTCTTCGCCCGGCAGGGGCAAATCATGGATCAGGATGAGGTAGTTCATTCCCCAGATCACCGCGCCGGCCCGCCGAACAACCTCCTGGCCGATGAGGCGGTTCTGGCCAAAGTAACTATCCCGGTAGGAGAGGCTGCCCTCGCGGTAGACAATCTCCACCGCCCCGGGACGTTCGGGCGGCAGGCGCCGGCTATGCCCCAGGCAGGTGCTCTCGCGGGCCAGGATGATGAAGCGCTCGAGTTCGCGTAAATCCACCGCCGTCCTCCCACTCACAGGCTCGACACCGCGTGTCTTTATTCTAACAAAAGGGCCGGCCTCCGTCAAGCCCGGATTTTGAAAAATTTCGATACTAAAAACTTGACAAACTCGCCGAAATGGAGTATAATGGGATTGGACATTCCGGAACTGGCCCTTTGGGCCAAGGAGAAGACGATGTTGCCGGCCAGCACACGAGAGCAGATCTTCCTTCTTTTGCGCACCGACGGCCCGATGACGGCCGCCCGTCTGGGAGAACGCCTGGGCATCGGCATCACCGCCGTGCGCCAGCATCTGGAGCGGCTGCGGGCGGAGGGGTGGGTCGAGGTGGTCGGCCTGAAGCGTGGGCGGGGCCGGCCCTGTCAACTCTTTTCCCTGACCCCGGCCGCCGATCGTCTCCTCCCCCAGGGCTATGAGGCTCTGGCTCTGGACCTTCTGGAAGCGGCCCTCCGTTTGCCGCAGGGGAATACGCTGCTCCGGGAGATTCTTTCTGCCCGGCGGGAACTGTGGCTCGAACGCTACGGCCCGCGCCTGGCCGGCCGGCCTCTGGACGAACGGCTGGCCCAGATTACCGGGATTTTCAACGAAAAGGGTGGCCTGGCCCATTACGCGGCCCAGCCCGACGGCTCCTATCTCCTGACCAAGTATCACTGTAACATCTCGGCCGTGGCCCTGCGCTACCCGGGCTTTTGCCAGGAGGAACAGGCCTGGCTACAGGAGGCCCTGGAAGCCCAGGTGGAGATACTACGGCTTCGGGCCCGTGGAGAGCCGTTCTGTCAGTTTCGTATCGTCCCTCGTCCGGCAGGTGCTGTATCCGCCGGGCATGGGGAAGGAGGATAACCATGCAGCGGGGACCGTTCCCTCGTTTGGCCGCCGTCCGGCCGGATCCCTGGTGGAGGCTGAAGCAGGCGGCCCACCGGAGAACTTTCCGTAAAGGAGAAATGCTCGTTCGGGCCGGCCAGCCGGCCGGCGAACTGTACCTGTTGGAGCGGGGCCGTGTCCGACTTTTCAACCGCTCCCCTCAGGGCCGTGGCCTGACGCTGAGCGTCGTGGAAAGTGGGGACATCTTCGGCGAACAGGCCCTTTTCCCCCGGAGGACCTGGACCAGCCACGCCCAGGCCCTGACCGATGGGATCCTCTATGCCTTGCCCCGCCAGAAACTGGAGGAACTCTTGCGGAGCGACCCCACCCTGGTCCTGCAGATTCTGGAAAACCTGGGGAAGCGGTTACGCTCTGTGGAACGCCGCCTGGGCGACCTGGTCTTCAAGTCGGCCCCGGAGCGGCTGGCGGCCCTGCTCCTGGACATGGTTGACCCCAGCGCCCGACAGAGTTCCGGACCGACCCGGCTGCCCTTCCGGTACACCCACCAGCAGTTTGCCGAAATGATCAACACCCATCGAGAAACGGTGACCAAGATTTTCAGCCGCTTCCGCGACGACCGTCTGCTGGACTTTGACCGGGACCAGATTGTCCTGCTGGATATGGAGCGCCTGCGGGAGATGAGTCTGCGCTGATGAGCCGCCGGCAGAGGGGCCGACGGCTACCGAGGAGGCATGAAGAATGGCGAAAAGTTTGCAGGAAGCCCTTCTGGAGGTCGAGGAAGACCTGAAGCGAATCGGCCTGCAGGTCCGGACGGGCAAGAAACGCCGGCGCGTCCGCCGCAAGCGGCCCTCCGCTTCTTCCCAGGAATCCCCCGCCCGGCCATCCCGCTAGATGCCGTCGGAGACTCCGTCGGCCTTCCCCGGCGTGGTGCAATCGAGCGGTTCCCGGGGAGGGACCCCGAAGTATTCCTCCACCCGTACCAGTCTCAGCGCCCCGGTCGGGCAGGCAGCCAGGCAGGCCGGTTCGGGGTAACCCCGACAGAGGTCGCACTTTTCGGCCCGCGGGGCGACTTTTTCTTCTGCCGGCCGGCCTAGCAGCCCGGCAAGCAACCGTTCCCAGAGTCCTCCGGCCGATTTCGGCGTGATCTGCACCATCTCGATGGCCCCGTAGGGACAGGCCGGGACGCAGCGGCCGCAGCCGTCACACCGCTCGTTCACAAAAAGGCGGCCGGCCTCGTCCCATTCCAGGGCCTCCACCGGACAGGCCGGGATGCATTCCGGGTACAGGCAGTGCCGGCAGGCGGTGGGGAGGGTCACATACCCGACGATCAGGCCGTCCAGGTGCATCCGGGAATGCCCGAAGCGCTGCTGACAGGCCTCTTCGCAACGGCGGCAACCCCGCGGACAGCGCATCCGCTCTCGCACCAGGAGCCGTTCGGCTACGGCCGCTTCTCCGCGCACCACCTGATTGAGCACCTGGGCCCGCCGCAGGTCGCTCTGCAACTCCAGTGTGCGTTGTAGCCGTTTCCGTGCCAGCCCCTCAATCGCCTGGCGCAGCGCCGGCCGCGTCTCCAGGAGGGTGCGAAAGGCGGCTTCGGGAAGTTCCAGCACCTCCAAGCGGGTGAGTGCCCAGACGGTGGCCGAACGGGGCTGCCGAAGCACCAGCGCCATCTCGCCGAAAAAGTCGCCGGCGGCCAGGACGGTCAGGGCCTGCTCTCGCTCCGTGCCATAGTTCTGGGCGGCGACCGCCTGTCCCCAGGCGATAAGGAACAGGGAGCGGTCCGGTTCGCCCTCGCGGATGACCACCTCGTGGCGGGAATAAGAGCGTGGGGTCAAATAGGCCGCGATGGCCTGGCGCTCCTGGCGGGAAAGGGGGCTGAAGAGAGGCACCCGGCTGAGGGCGGTGACGATCTGGCGTTCTTCGTGGGCCCGGTAAAGGGCGGTGCGCAAGGTCGGGGCCTGGTTCAGATGGCGGGATAGGGCTTCGCGGGAGACCTGAAGGGTGAGGCAGGAGGTGAGGGCCTGGACGGTTGCCGAACGTGGCCGGCCGGTAAACAGGCTGCCCTCGCCGAAAAAGTCGCCCCGTTCCAGGATGGCCAGCAGGACGGTCCGGCCGGCCCGATCCACGGTGGTAACACGCACCTGCCCCTGAAGGAGAAAATAAAGATGCCGGCCCTCTTCCCCTTCGACCAGGATGCGTTGTTCGGGAGAAAAGGCCCGCAACGTCATGAGCGGCACCAGAGGAGCAATTTCCTCCTCCGGGATGCCGGAGAAGCAGGGAAGCTGCAATAGTTCGCCCAAAGCCTCGGATGGGGCAGCCATCGTTCCTCCTCGCAGTTCCACCGCCAGAAGGGTGACCGGAACACTTGTTATTATACTCCCCCTACCCTATTTGGCAAGCCAGGTTGTAGGGGCGTCCGGCCGGACACCCCCTACAGCGGTCACGGTAGGTAGTTACCGCGCCCCCACCTTTTCCGGCGCCTACAAAAGAGGAAGCCTACCCGTCCCCCAAAAAGGGGAAACAACCGGACTGGACCGGGGCGGTGGCATAAGGCCCCGGGCGAGGACACGGCTCTGCCTTTATCCCCGCATCACCAGCGGCAGGTAAATCCGCCACTCCGCCGGACGGGCCACCTCCCGGGGGTGGGAAACCGAGGCCGTAGCCGTCAGGCAGTTCGTCGCCGTCAGGGTGACGGTGTAGCGGCCCGCTGCGGCATAGGTGTGGGTGACCACCTCCCCCTGCCCCACCGTGCCGTCCCCCAGGTCCCAACTGTAGGTGATGGGCTGTGTGCCCGAAGCCCAGGCGGTCAAGGTCACCACCAGGCCGGCCGTGGGGGTAGGGGGCTGCCAGGCAAAGTCAACCCCTTCCACCGGCTCACAGGAGAAGGCCACCTCCAGCGTATGGGAAACCGACGCCTTAGCCGTCAGGCAGTTGGTGGCAGTGAGGGTGACGGTGTAGAGGCCGGGGAGGGTGTAGGTATGGGAGACGGCGGGGGAGGAGGTAACCAGCGGCGGCGAGCCGTCGCCGAAGGACCAGGTGTAGGTGAGGGGGAGGGTGGGCGAAATAGAGATGGATTCCAGGTGGGCATAGGCCACCAGGGAGTTGTTATCGGAGTTGAGGCGATTAGCGCTGCCGGGGAAATAGGAATAAGCGATACGGGGGTTTCCTTCGGCATCCAGGGCCAGAGAAGAGCCGAGGCCGCTATACTCGCTTCGGTCCACCGTTTCCGTGACCCAGGAAGTGCCGTCGAAATAGCCGTAGCGAAGGCTGGCGAAATGGTCGAACATGTTCCTCTCGAGCAGACTGTAACTCATGTGCGGCCGGCCGGCGGAATCCAGGGTCAGGTCGCCGTCGCAGGTATCGGCAACAGGGTCTACCGTCATCGCGGTCCATTCCGTGCCGTTGTAATAAGCGTACACGATTCCACTTTAGCTGCATCCGGTGAGAAAGATGTGGGGGAGGTCAGAGGAATCCAGGACTAGAGAGACATCACTTTTTCCTGCCCCGCTAACGGGCACCGTGAGGCTGATCCAGGAAGTACCGTCGTAATAGGCATAGCGCACTGTCGTGGTGGATGGATCGCTCCTGAGGTAAGCCAGGTGGGGGTGTCCCCCGGTATCCAGGGCCAGAGAAAGGGCGTAGCCGGCATCACCGTTATCGTCCACCGTCTGGGTAATCCATTCGTTGCCGTTGTAGAGGGCATAGTTCAGGCTACCGTTCGACTCCCCGTAGAAGCCACGGTAATAACCGATATGGGGATGTCCCTCGGCATCCAGGGCCAGGGAGGCCTGGCCGCCTATATCCCCAATCCCTTGATCCACAACCTCCCACCCCCAGAAAGCACCATCGTACCACATATCCTTCAGGTAAGCCACGCCGTCCGGCCTAAAATAGGTCCCGTAGGCGAGATGGGGGTAGTCCTGTTCGTCCAGGACCAGTGAGGGAGCACAGATGATGGGCGCCATCTCGCTTCCTGCATCGCCCAGGCTCTGGATTTCCCAGACTTCGCCGTTGTAGTAAGCATATTTGAGTTCCGTAAGGGGGCTTAGATCCTCAAGGTTATAGTCGCAATAGGCGATATGGGGGTGGCCGGCCGCATCCAGGGCCAGCGAGACGACGGTAGGCCAGGGGGAGACCACATCGACCGTCTCGGTGAGCCAGACCGTCGCCGTGGCCCAGGCCGAGGCGGAGAAAGTCAGGGGCAGGCCAACGGTCGGTGTGGGCTGCCAGGTGAAGCCGGCCTCGGCCACCGGAGCGCACTCCTGCGAAGGCGGGCTTTCCTGCTGAGGCGAAGACTCCTCCGCCGTGTGCGGAGGAAGGATGGGGGACCCCTCTACTGCCGGAGAAGCCTCCCCGGCCGGGCCGGCCAGGGGGTACAGAAGAAGCGCCCCCACCCAAAGGAGCACCGAAAGCGGACGGAGAAATTTCCGGCGTGACATCTCTCACCTCCAGACCTCCATCTTGGGCAGGATGGGCCAGGTATCGTCGGGCACGCCGTCGTAGATCACCCGGGGGACCATCCGGGTATCGCCCTTGTCCGGGGAACGGGTAAAGAGGATGCGGCGGTCCGAGTCCTGGAAAGCCAGGTAGAGGTTGCCGTCCTCCGGGGAGGCCCCTTCCCGCCGGGTCAGGGCCATGGACTGGACGTCGCCGGTGATGAGGGTGTAATGGAAGGTATGGCCGCCGTCGGTGGAGTGGGCCAGGTAGAGGAGGCTGCCGACACCGACCTCATAGACCACGTAGACATCCTGCCCGACCACGACCAGCGACTCGTTGGAGGGGAAGGGGGCCGTCTGGCCGGGTATATCCACCCGGATGTCATCCCAGGGGATGGGGGGAGGGGTGTAGATGGGGATGGGCGTGGGGGTAGGAGTAGCCAGCGGGCCGGCCCGGCTTTCCGGCGGCAGGAGTTGCCCTAGCGGAGCCAGGGAGAGGAAGATGCCCCCCAGGATGAGCCAGCCCAGGACCTTCCGTTTCCTCCTGTCCATCGTTGCCCCCCTATGGATAGGATACCCCATTTTCCCCCCCATTTGTCAAGAGGCATTTTGGCCCTCCGAGGGCTTTTCCCTAACCCAACCCGGACTTCGGAGGTCTCCACGAAGCGATGCTGCCTTCGGATGCCCTCGGAGGAGCCAGGTACATCCCGCCCGTGCCGGGCATTCGGCCGTTCGGGGACACTTCCCGGACTTCGGGGTTACAACATTGAAAAGCCCCGCGCTCCTCCCACCCCTTGAGGGCTTTCGCCCAACCAGACCCGATTCGATAATAATCGCCGAGGGCGGCCCGGTCAAACGCCCGAACTTCCCTCCCCTCGACCTGCCCCACCCGGGAAAGCCGGCCGCCGAGCGGTGAATTTCCGGTCTCGCCCGCGGACGAAGCCGTATCGCCGAGGCAACCGGATGGTCGCCCACGTCCAGGTGCTGTCCAACGGCGCCCCTACCGATAGCGGCGAATCACACCGACGACCTGTCCCTGGATCTCCACGTCCGACGGACGAACGTAAATTGGGGACATCTGGGGATTCTCCGGCTGTAATCGTACCCGCCGGCCCTCCTGGTAGAAGCGCTTCAAGGTCATCTCCTGGCGATCGCGCAGCCAGACGGCCACCATATCCCCGTTGCGGGCCGTATCCTGGCGGCGGAGGATGACCACATCGCCGTCGGCGATATAGGCGTCGATCATCGAGTCTCCTCGCACACGCAGGGCATAGAGGCCTTCGGAGTCGGGCCAGAGGTCGGCCGGGAGTTCCAGCGTCTCGGCGGCTTCGCCCCGGTCGGGCAGGTCATCCGGCACGGGGATGGGCTGGCCGGCGGCAATGGTGCCCAGGAGGGGGATGGTGCGTCGGGAAAGGCGCGTTTCCCCGGCCAGGGTGATGGACCTTGAGGCGCGAGGCCGGCGACGGATGAGTCCCCGCTTCTCCAGGAGGTCGAGGTTATAGTCCACCACCGAGGTAGAGGAGATGCCCAGGGCTGCCTGAATCTGGCGGATAGAAGGGGGATAGCCGTTCTCTCGGATGAACTCCTCCAGGTACTGGAGGATTCGCCGCTGTCGCTCGCTCATCTTTTTCCTCATCGCCATCCTCCTTGCTTCAGTACGGGCACCGTTGGAACGGCACTCTTCCATACTGTTGCACGTACGTTCTAAATCCCATTTTACCCCCGAACTTCCGTTCTGTCAACTTCACCCTAGGGAGGGCTGGTAGGCCGGACGCCGTCCGTCCAGGAGGATGAAAGGGGCCACCCGGGCCGTGGGGACGCCCAGCCTGCCCAGGTCCTGAAGGTCGCGTAGGCGGCCCAGACGACGGGCTTCCAGCAGGCGATCGGCCAGGCGTGGGCCGATGCCGGGGATGCGCAAAAGTTCCTCCCGGGAAGCCGTATTGACCTCGACCGGGGAGACCAAGAGATGGCGACGGGCCCAGGCCAGTTTCGGGTCCATCTCCAGAGGGAGACGGCCGTTTTCATCCAGGGGTAGTTCCTCCACGGAGAAGCCGTAATCGCGCAGGAGGTAACTGGCCTGGTAGAGCCGGCGTTCGCGCAGGGGCGATTCGGCCGGCCGGTCCTCCAGAGGTGTGCCGGGAATCGGGCGGAAGGCGGAAAAATAGGCCCGGGCCAGCCGCAGATGGCGAAAGAGGTAGGCCGTGATGCGCAAGAGTTCCGCATCGCTCTCCCCGGCGGGGCCGACGACAAACTGGGTGCTGAGGGAGGGACCGCTGCGGCGGGGGCTTTTCCAGGGACCCGGCCGGCCCCCTGTCTCCCGGCGTATCTCTTCCACCTGGCGCAGCGGCCGGAAAAGTTCCTCCAGGAAGGCCTTGTGCGGGGCCAGAAGCGCCAGGTGCTCCGGCGTGGGGGCCTCCAGGTTGATGCTGACCCGGTCGGCCAGGAGCATGGTCTGGCGAATCTGCTCCGGCTCGGCGCCCGGCATGATCTTCAGGTGCAGATAGCCGGTGAAGCGGTATTTCCGGCGCAGGATTTCGGCGGTGGCGATGATCTGGTCCTGGGTGCGCACCCCGCTGCCGACCAGGGCAGAACTCAAAAAGAGGCCCTGGGCCAGGCCGGCCCGGTAGAGCCGGTCAAAGACCGCCGCCAGTTCATCCGGGGTAAAGGTCGCCCGGCGGAAATCACGGCCGGCCCGGAAGGGGCAGTACAGGCAGTTACGCTCACAGGCGTTGGAGAGCAACCCCTTCAGGAGGACGATGGAACCGTGAGGGGTATAGGCCCGGTGCAGACAGCCGGGCAGGACGACATCGGCCACCGAGTTGAGTAGGGGCGAACGGCCGTTCACCCCTACTTCTTCGGCCGGCTCCAGGTCGGCCTCCGAACCGAGCAACCGCAACTTTTCCAGGCTCTCCATCGTTAGACCTCGAAACATCTGTTCGTGAGTATATCAGAAACGCTCCTCTCAAGCAAATGCGCTTGCCAAACGGGGTGATCTTTGCTATAATACAACCAGTCCCACCGCCCGACTTGCCCGAGAGATCACCCAAAAACGTAGCAGCCCCCATCCCCCGAACCGGGCGGTAGCCAGCGGCAGGGTTGGTTGCAGGCCTGGCCCGGGCAGACCTGCCCAATCGTTAGGTCTGATAGGAGGTGTTGCCCATGATATCACGAATGTGGCGTCCTGTCCTTGCCTTCCTCGTCCTGCTCATCGTTCTGTCCCTCACCCCGACGGCTTGGGCCGACGGCCCCAGCATAGACCTCCAACGCGATAGCAACCGGGACGGCATCCCTGATGCCCTGGTTGTCGAGGTGAACCGTATCGCCCGTAGCCCGGACAAAAGGGCGGCCATCGCCGAGCTGGTGAATCGCCTGCCCTATGCGCCCGAAACCCGCGCCCTCCAGGAGAAGGCGGCCCAACTTCAGGCTCGACTGGCCCAGGTGCAGGATGACCAGGAGGCCCGCCGGATTCTCGGCGAACTCCGGGCCCTCTCCGAGCAGATGATGGCCGATCCCAACTACGCCCGGACCATCCAAGGGTTGACGGCCCTGTTCGCCCCCCAGGCGCGCCAGGTGGGGACGGAGGGACGTGGCCTAGATAGTGTCCGCTGGGGAGACCTCCGACGCGGCCACATCATGCTCGTCCGTTCGGGCCTATGGGACTGGTTCATGTTCATCTACGCGATGTGGTACAGCCACGCCGGGAATTACGACGGAAACAACCTGGTCTATGAGTCCAGCACCGACGGCGTGCGCCTGAAGCCGCTGAGCCGATGGCAGCAACCCGGGCAGTACATCGGCCTGGGCTACGACAACAAGCGCACCGAAGCCCAGGTTCGGGCTGCCCTGGACTGGGCTAAGGGCTTCTACGGCACCGACGGCCGCACCCCCTACAACTACTTTTACCCCGATAAGTGGACCGACAGCCGGCTCTACTGCTCGCAACTGACCTGGAAGATTCACAACCACCTGGGGGTGAACTTGGACAGCAACGCCTGGCAATACCAGTTGTGGATCGCCGCCCGCTGGGGCTGGTGGGCCGTGTACGCCGTTTCTCTCCCCGCCGTCGCCCCGGACGAGGTCTGGCTGGACGGGGACGTGACGATGTACTCCACCGGATGGAACTAGCGTTTCAACCACCCTGAAGTCGGCAGGACAGGCCCGGGCCCTGTCCTGCTGCTCTTTGTGGAAAGCGCGATGCGATGGATCGGTCTATTTCTCTTGCCCTTGCTCCTTGCCTGCACCCCTTTCCCGGCCATCTCCCCGGCCTCCTGGCCTGCCCAACCGGGCTATGTCCTCTCCGGGCAAAATGTGGCCGGGGGTTTTGCCTCCAACGCCCTGACCCTCTTCGACCCCTACCGTTGGACCGTCCTCCGCACGGTCCCCCTTCCGCACTCCTGGGCCAAAAACCTGGCCGTGGACCCGGAGGGGAACGCCTGGATCGGCTACTCCGGGGACATGCGTCGAAGCGACCATCGCGTCGAGGTCTATTCCCCCCAGGGAGAACGGCTCCAGACCTTGCAGCCCTGTACCGACCCGGAAGCCGGCATCACCTTTGCCGCCGGCCGGGCCTTTATCGCCTGCGCCGAGGACGGCCTCCAGGGGAGGGTGGTCGTCATCAACCGGAAGACGCTGGAGGTGGAAAAAGACCTCTGGCTCCGGATGCCCGATGCCCCGCTGGTCCTGATCTCCAGCGCGGCCAGCGAGACCGCCGTCCTGGTCCTGGGGCTGACCACCGGGTCGGAAGAAGCCAGTTACAGCGTGCTGAACTGGATTGACCCCCAGACCCTCACCCTGGTGGCCCAGCACCCTCTGGGAAAACATACCGATGTCTGGCGCATCCTGCCCTACCGGGATCGGTTCTACCTGCTCAACGTCGGCAGTTACCGCCAGGACCGGGCCCAGGCCAACGATGTGCTCGTTGTAACCCCGGGGACCCCCCTCCAGATCGTCCCTCTGGCCACCTCCCCTGCCCCGCTCTGGGGGGACATCGCCGACGGCTTCCTCTACGCCTACCACAACCCCACCTGGAACAGCACCGTTACCGATCCTCGACGCTGGCTTTCCCGGACGGACCTGGAATCCGGCCAGGTCATTACCTGGACCTTGCCCCAGGGTTGGGACGCCGGCGACCTGGCCGTCCTGAACGGCCAGATCCTCCTGGCCCACTGGGAATACTGGAGCGGCGATCGCTACGACGGCCTCTATCGCTTCGACCCCGAAAGTGGCCATCTGACGCTCCTCCTTCCCATCCCCGACGCCTCGGGAATCGGGGTGCCCCGGATGCGGCCGGAGCGCTGAATTCCGGTAGACCGCGTTCGGCCGGCGGACCGGGGCCGGGTGCTCCCAACACCGCGATGGTCCTGGGACACTACCCCAGGCGGGTGATGTCATAGCCCAGCCAGCGCAGGGCCCGGCGATCCTTGCGCCAGTTCTTACGCACCTTGACCCACAGGTCCAGGTAAACCCGCTTCCCCAGGAAGGCCTCGATCTCCTGCCGGGCGGCCTGTCCGATCTGCTTAAGCCTCTGTCCCCCTTTCCCCAGAAGAATCATCTTCTGGGAATCTTTTTCCACATAGACGGTAGCGGAGATGTAGGTGAGGTCCTCGCTCCGCTCCTTGAACTCCTCGACGATGACGGCCACGGCGTGGGGGACCTCCTGACGGGTGAAATGCAGGACCTGTTCCCGCACCAGTTCGGCAGCGATGACGCGCATGGGCTGGTCGGTGAGAAAGTCATCGGGGTAATAGGGCGGGGACTCGGGCAGGAAGGAAAGGATGGCCTCCAGGAGTTCTTCCCTTCCCTGTCCCTGTAGAGCGGAGAGGGTGATGGCCGCCTGGTACAGCGGCCGGCCGTCTTCGCCCCGGCATATCTCCCGGTAGGGCCGGCCGGCCTTCTCCGGCTCGGCCACGGCATCGGCCTTGTTCAGGGCCAGGATCACCGCCCCCCGCGCCTTTTCCCGAAGCAGGCCGACAATCTGGCGGTCTTCTTCCGTCGGAGGTCCGGTCAGGTCCACCAGAAAGACGACCACATCGCCGTCTTCGATCGTGCGCGTGGCGGCGGCCACCATGTATTCGCCCAGGCGGTGCACCGGTCGGTGGATGCCCGGCGTGTCGAGAAAGATCACCTGGGCCTGGGGCAGGGTAAGGACCCCGCGCAGGGTGGTGCGCGTCGTCTGCGGGCGCGGGGAGACGATGGCCACCTTCTGCCCCAGGTAGGCGTTGAGCAGGGTGGATTTGCCCGTGTTCGGCTTGCCGACAATGGCCACAAAGCCGGCCCGGAAGGCGGGCTTTCCCGGAGAATTCCCCTGTTCTTCTGTCATCTCAAACGCCTCTTGGATCGTATCCAGGTTGCCATTGATTATACCATATCCGGCCACGATGCCCGGTGAGCGTCTGCGTTGTTGCCTTGAGGAAGAGGTTAGGATACAATAGGTTCGACCGCGCGGTGATGGAGGTGTAGATGCTGGAGATTCGTCGGGCCCGGCCGGAAGACCGGGAGGCCGTGCTTTCTTTCTGTGCCCATACCTGGGAGGATGGCGACTATATCCCGCACGTCTGGGAAGCCTGGTTGACCGACGAACAGGGGCCGCTTCTGGTCGGGGTATGGGAAGGCCAGGCCGTAGCCATCGAAAAGATGACCTGGACCTCCGCCGACGCGCTCTGGCTGGAAGGGCTGCGTGTAGATCCCCGGCACCGCCGTAAGGGCATCGCCCGGGCCCTCCTGCACTATGCTCTGGAGTGGGCCAGAGCGCACGGTGCCCGTTTCGTCCGGCTGGCCACCAGTTCGAGCAACGTGACCGTTCAGCGGATGGTTGAAGCGGCCGGCCTGCGGCACGTGCTCAGTTGCCCCTACTACGAGGGCGAGGCCCTGACCGAGGGGGAGGAGCCGAAGTGCCTGGCCCAGGAAGCCGCAGAGGAAATCCGGGAACGACTGCACCGCTGGGGCGGACTGGAGCGGGCCCATCACCTCTACGCCCACGGCTGGGCCTGGCGGCCGCTCTACCCGGAGCAACTCCAGGAGCACCTGGCGGCCGGCCAGGTCTGGGGTATCCGGAGGGAAGGCCTCCTGGCGGCCCTGGCCATCGTGGAGGAGCGGGGGGAAGAACCCCTGATCGGCTTCCTGGATGGGGAGGACGAAGCGGTGGTGCGCCTGGCCCGGGCCCTGCGCTTCCTGGCCCGCCGTAGCCCATCGGGCAAAATCGCGGCCCTGCCCCACGAGGAGCCGGCCCTTCTTTCGGCGCTGGAAGAGGCCGGCTACCGGCGGGTCCGGGAATTCTCCTTTTGGATCTATGAAGGAAAATGGGAAAGACCGACCCCCGTTGGTCAAAATCCCGGTTCAAGCCCGGCAACGAATGCCAGGTCGAACTCCTTTTCCCCGGCCGGCTCTTTTCTCTCTTCGCCGACGATGCGGCCGTCCAGAAGATGGACGATACGCTCAGCATAGCCGGCCGCTTCGGGGTCGTGGGTGACCATCACGATGGACTGCCCGGCTTCCTTCAGCCGGCATAGCAGTTCCAGCACCTGCCGGCCGGTAGCCCGGTCCAGATTTCCCGTCGGCTCGTCGGCCAGCAATAGGGGAGGGTGGTTGACGATGGCCCGGGCCACCGCCACCCGTCCCTGCTCACCTCCCGAAAGTTGATAGGGCAGACGATTTTCTTTCCCCTGAAGCCCTACCCAGGCCAGTGCTTCCCGCGCCCGGGCCAGCCGCTCTTTCTTGGGAAGGGAGGAGACGGCCAGGGCCAGGAGCACGTTCTCCAGGGCGGTCAAATAGGGCAACAGTTGGAGTTGCTGAAAGACAAAACCGATGTACTCATGACGAAAATCGGCCTGGCGTTCGGGGTCGAGGGCATAGATGTCTATGCCGTCAACGATGACCCGTCCCTGGGTGGGCCGGTTCATGGCCCCAAGGATGGTGAGGAGGGTGCTCTTGCCCGACCCCGAGGGCCCCATGACCCCGACAAATTCTCCTTCCGCTATCTGGAGGTTCACGTTCTGGAGGGCCAGGACGGGCACCCCGTTGGTGTTGTACACTTTACTTACACCTTGCAGGTCCACCATGAGGTTCCCTCCTTTATAACGAACGAAGGGCAATCGTCGGGTCGATTTGCGCAGCGTGCCGGGCCGGGTAGAAGCCGGCTCCCAGCCCCACGGCCAACGCCGTCCCCACTGCGCCCAGCGCCAGAAGCGGATTCCAGGGCACCGGCGTGGTCACGTTGGCCACATGCGGGGCCAGCACCACCGCTGCTCCCATGCCGGCCAGCCAGCCCGCTATCCCTCCGGCCAGACTGACCACGCCTACCTCGCCCAGGATAATCTCCATCACGTGCCTCTGGCGAAAGCCCAGGGCGCGGAAAAGCCCGATCTCCTGGCGCCGCTCGGCCACGGCGCCGAGCATCGTCGTCAGCACCACCAGGCC
This sequence comes from Chloroflexia bacterium, assembly GCA_034433695.1. Taxonomy (GTDB): domain Bacteria; phylum Chloroflexota; class Chloroflexia; order DTKN01; family DTKN01; genus JASFBA01. The sequence goes on along the minus strand of DAOUAK010000090.1, from coordinate 8,141 downwards.
GCCGATGGTCACCACCACGGCCGAGACGGCCAGGGCAAAGCGCTCCAGTTGCCCTACCGTCTGCATCCGCAGGGCGACGGCCTGGCGCAGGGCCGTCACCTGGGCCTGGGGCAGGATCTCGCCGATCTGGGCCACAATATCCTCCACCGGGCAGGCAGAGCAAAGGGCGGACACCTCCGCCAGGCTGATCTTTCCCGGCCGGCCCATCGCCTCCTGGGCAGCGGCCAGATCGATGAAGAGAATGTCGTCATCCTGGGAGCCGTTTTCCACCAGGACTCCCGCCACCCGGAAGGTATGCCCGCCGATTTCCAGGGAAGCACCGGGCCTCAGGCCGAGCAGGTCGGAAAGGCGTCGGCCGGCCAGAGCCTCGTCCGGGGCGCGCGGCTCCTGCCCCTCCTCCACCTGCCACCACTGCTTCAGGCGTAACTCATCGGCGAAGCGTACCCCGGCGACCAGCACCGGCCGGCCGGCTACCTGGACGGCGAAAAGGAGTTTCGGTGCCACCACGCTGATGTTCCGTGCATTTTTGATCGTCCCGATCCGTTCCAGATCGGCCAGCGTCAGTTCCCCCACGTCGTAGGAGGCGGCCGCTACCGTCAAACCGCCATACGAAAGGGAAAGGCTGCTCGAACGGGGAACGATGAGGATATTGGCGCCAAACTGGTCCATCTTGTTGGCCACATCCTCCTGAAGCGTGGCGGTGATGGCCATAAGCGCTACCACCGTGCCCACCCCCAGGATCAGACCCAGGACGAGAAGGGCCATGCGCCCCTTACGCCGGCGCAGGTTGCTCCAGATCACATCGCTGAGCCGCATCGTTGCCCCCTAGAAGTAAACCAGGCCGGAAAGGAGGTCCTGGAGGCGGATGATCAGCGTATCCCCTTCCACCCTCCGCCCCAGGGGTGCCGGGTTACAGCCGCCCCGGACGATGTTGATCTGGTTGGTCGGAAAACGGCGGCCACAGTTGTTGCAGACCATCACATCTCCCTCCTGGTGATAGCCCTTGCGGTTCGGATAGCAGACATCGCAGGCGTTGAAGGCCGCCCGCACAATCCCGTCGCGGCTTTTGACGACGAAGAACTCGATGGGCCGGCCGTTGTGCATGTAGGTATAAAAGTGGGCCTGGTAATCGTCAAAGGTGGAAAGGGGCAGGCGAATCTCCCCATTCTGGGCTTCTACCGGTGGGTAGGGAGCGTGCCCGTAGGTGGCCGCCACGACCGCCACACTCTGTCCGGAACCGCCTGCCGAGGGGAGGGAGGCGACGGCCGGCGCACCGGCCGCTCCGGAGGTCAAACGGGTCAACATCAGGATGAGTACTCCGCCGGCCACCAACAGGCCGACCGCTCCGGCCAGCACCACCTTGCCGGATGGCCGGTGTCTTGCCCTTTTCTTCCGGGCGAAGCGGGCCCGCTTTTCTTCTCGTGAACCGGTCTTGCCCATCTCGCATCTCCTTGGCGAACTCGGATAGCACGGTACGGCTAACGCCAGTATATCCTGGGGGTAACTCTGGAAGTAGCGCCAAAGGGCGCTCCTGTAGCAGGCCATATGGCGTATTTCGGGGCTTTTACGGCAATACCCGGGCAGATCTCCCTTCCCCAGGGAAATATGGAACGCCGAATCAGTACACGGTTGCGCAGATTTGGATCAGGTATTCTCGTCAAACCGGCGGAAAATCTTCCGCCGTTTGAACCCCGGACCTGAACCTAACCTTCAACAGTACAAACCCCGGTACTTCTCCCTCAGATAGCGGATATACGGTTCCACCTCGAGCGGCCGGCCGGTGGCCCGCTCCAGGAGTTCCAGCGGCATAAACTTGCGGCCGTGCCGGTATACGTTTTCCACCAGCCAGCGGTGCAGGGTGCCGAACTCGCCCCGCTCGATCTCTTCGGAAATCTCCGGATGGGCCCGCCGGGCCGCTTCGAAAAACTGGGCGGACATCACATTCCCCAGGGTATAGCCGTGGAAGTTTCCCCCCAGAAGGCTATCGTACCAATGCGAATCCTGGAGCACGCCGTCGCGGTCGTCTGGAGGCACAACCCCCAGGTCCTCCCGGTAGCGCTCGTTCCAGGCCTCCGGCAGGTCGGATACGGCCAGTTGCCCTTCCAGAAGCGCCGTCTCCAGGTCGAAACGGATGATGACGTGCAGGTTATAGGTGACCTCGTCGGCCGAGGTGCGGATCAGCGAAGGTTCCACCTTGTTGATGGCCCGGTAGAAGGTCTCCAGCGGTACATCCCCCAGTTGCCCCGGGAAGACGGCTTGCAACTGCGGGTAAAAGAACTTCCAGAAGCCCAGGCTACGGCCCACCACGTTCTCCCACAGGCGCGACTGGCTTTCGTGTAAACCGGAAGAAGCCCCCCGGGCCAGAGGCGTGCCCTCCAGCGTCGGGGCAACGCCTTGCTCGTACATCGCGTGGCCGGCCTCGTGAATCGCGCTGAACAGGAGTTCGCCCAGGTCATCTTCCCTGGCCCGCAGGGCGATGCGCACGTCGCCCGGTGCAAAACTGATCTCGTAGGGGTGCAGCGTCGTATCCATACGGCCCCGGGAAAAGTCGTAGCCGCAGCGGGCGATCACCCGGCGGGCGAATTCCCACTGGCGCTCCACGGGGAAGTAGCGGTGCAGGCAGGAATCATCGGCTGCCGGTCGAGCTGTCACCTCCCCTACCAGCGGAAGGAGTTGCTCCCGCAGGCGGGCAAAAAAGTCGCGCAGGAAGTCGGCCGTAATGCCGGGGTCCACCAGGTCGATCTGGGGATCGGCGGGGTGCCGGCTTTCGGGGAAGAAGGAGGCGTACTGCCGGCTGAGTTCCAGCGTCCGCTCCAGGTAAGGCGCGATTCCCCGGAAGTCGTTGGCCGGCCGGGCCTGGGCCCAGGCCTGATAGGAGGCCGAGAGGTGCTCCGCGACTTCCTGGACAAAGGCCGGCGGCACCCGCACCGCCCGTTCATAATCGCGCCGGGCCACCCGAAGGAGCGCCGCCTCGTCCGAATCGTAAGGCAGCCCCTCTTCGTAGGGCTTGAGTTCCTCCAGGAGGAGGCCGACGGCCGGGTCGGTGAACATTTCATGGGCCAGGCGCGACAGCGTGGCGATCTGCCGGCCCCGCGACGCGGCCCCGCCCGGCGGCATATAGGTCGTCTGATCCCAGCGTAACACGTTCGCCGCCTTGTTCAGGTCATAGACCACGCGCAGGCGTTCCTTCAGTTCCCGAAATTTTTCTTCCACCTCAGGCCTCCTTGAAGGCGACTACCACCCGACTTCCGTCGGGATCGGTATGGAAGTCCTCCAGGCGAAATGCGGCGAACAGGGCCCGGATTTCCTCATCGGGGTAGTAGCGCCAGATCAGCCCCCGGTACATGCCGTGCACATAGAGGCGCGTTCCGTCCTCGAGGATGTGGTAGGGGGTCGCCTCTTTCCCCTCCAGACCATCGAAAGAAGCAAAGACCAGTCCGCCCGGTCGCAGTACAGCCCGAATCTCGCGCACCGCCTTCCGGGCCTCCGAGAGGGGCATATGGTCCAGCACGGCGTTGGCCACCACGGCGTCGAAGGTATTGTCCGGATAGAGGAGGTTACTGGCCAGGCCGACGTCAAAGTGGACGTTGGGCATCTGCTCATCCTGGGCCCAGGCGCGGGCAAAGGCGATGGCTTTTTCCGAAGCATCCAGGCCGTAGACCTCGATTCCCTGGGCGGCGATGAGCATACTCAGACGGCCGATGGCGCAGCCCAGATCCAAGACCACCTGCGCCTTGTGCTTTAGGAGCAACTCCACGATGGCTCGGGCCCGCTCGCCGGAGGGCAACCGGCGCCAGTTGGCATCGGCGGCGGCAAAGGCCTGATTCCAGAAAAAGGCCACGTCCAGTTCGTCGGGATCGATACCGAGCGTCGGGACCATGGGTTATTCGGCTACCACCTGCACGAACTCGCTCAGGACACCGTGCAACCCGGCCGGGTGGACAAAGGCTACCAGCGTACCGTGGGCTCCGGGGCGGGGGGCTTCGTCGATCAGACGGAGGCCGGCCGCCTGGGCCTCTTCCAGCGCCGCCCGGCAATCGGCCACCCGGTAGGCCACATGATGGAGCCCCTCCCCACGCTTTTCCAAAAAAGCGCTCACCGCCGATTCGGGCGAGGTGGGGGCGATCAGTTCGATACGGCTTTCGCCCACTGGGAAAAAGGCCACCTCGATGTGGCGCTCGGGCAAACTCTCCCGCCGGCAGTGCACCCCCAGGGCACGCTCGTAGGTGGCGATGGCCGCTTCCAGGTCGCGCACGACGATGCCGATATGGTCAATGGCCAGAATCTGCATGGATGCCCCCCAACTTACCGGGCCGCCTTGAGTTCATCTCCCAGGCGAAAGCCCAGTTCCAGCGCCTTGCGGTTGAGCGCCTCCGTCCCCCGGGGGACGCCGGACGCCACCGCGGCGGCGACCGCCTTCCGGGAAACAACGTTTGAGAGGGCCACCACAATTCCCAGGGCCACCACATTGGCCACCACCTCCCGCCCCAGTTCCTGCCGGGCCAGGCGGGTAATAGGTACCCGGTAGGCCCGGTTGGTGGGGACGTGCTGCACCAGATCGGCGTCCACGATGAGCAGGCCGTCGCGCTTGAGGCTATAGAAGTTGCGGTCGCAGGCCATCTGGCTCATGGCCAGGAGGAGGTCGGCCTGGATGACGTGGGGGAAGTCGATGGGCTCGTCGCTGATGACCACGTCGGAGCGGCTATCTCCGCCCCGCGATTCGGGGCCGTAGATCTGGGTCTGGGTGGCGTATTTGCCGTCATAGAGGGCGGCGGCTTCGGCCAGCAACCGGCCGGCCAGGATAAGTCCCTGTCCCCCCAGGCCGGAGAGGCGGATCTCGTAGCGTCCGGAGAAGGTTTCCCCGGCCATCAGCCCTCCTCCCGGCCGGCCTCGGCCATCGCCCGCTCGATGATCTTTTCGTACTCGGTCACGTATTCGGGAGCCTCTTTCTCAAAGAGCACTCCCCGGGGAATCTTTCCCACGCGCTCCTCGGGAGAAAGTTTCTCGTAACGCGAGAGAGGGATGACGTGATCCCGTTGCCACCGGAGCATTTCCACCGCGTCCCCTTTGCGATTGAGTTTGCCGTAGTTGGTGTGGCAGTGGCTGATGACCTCGATCACGGCAAAGCCGCGCTTGGCGATCCCCTGGGCCACCAGTTTGGGCAGTTCGGTGGTGTGATAGGCCGAGGTCCGGGCCACAAAGGAGGCTCCGGCATGGCGGGCCAGTTCGGCGATGTCAAAGGGTTGCTCCAGGTTGCCATAGGGCGCGGTGGTGGCGAAATCCCACTGGGGGGTGGTGGGAGAATACTGGCCGCCGGTCATGCCGTAGGTCATGTTGTTGACGATAATGGCCGTCATATCAATGTTGCGCCGGCAGGCGTGGATAAAGTGGTTCCCGCCGATGGCCAGGGCATCGCCATCCCCCATGACCACGATGACCTTCAGGTCGGGTCGGGCCATCTTCAGCCCCGTGGCGAAGGCCAGGGCACGGCCGTGGGTGGTATGGAGGGTATTGAAATCCAGGTAGACCGGCATCCGGCCGGTGCAGCCGATGCCCGAGACCATGGCCACCTCGTCGTTATCCAGGGCCAGGCTATCAACGGCCCGGATGATGCCCCCCATAATGATGCCCAGACCGCAGCCGGCACACCAGACCGTAGGAAACTTTTTGATCGTGCGCAGATAATGTCGCTCGACGTCGGCCAGAACCTTGCGCTCCATTTCATTCCTCCCGCAAGGCCGAAAGGACCTGGCTCGGGGTGATGATGGCCCCGTCGGCCCGGTTGACCCGGCGCACCCGGGCCCGTCCGCACGCCGCCCGCTCCACCTCCAGCACCAGTTGCCCCAGGTTCATCTCCGGGACGACCAGCAGGCGACACCGCTCCGCCAGATGGGAGATGTACATTTCGGGAAAGGGCCAGATCGTCAGCAACTTGACCAGGCCGGCCGGAAGGCCCTGCCGGCGTGCTTCCTTCACCGCCCGCAGTGCCGCCCGGGCCACGCTTCCATAGGACACCACGGCGATCTCGGCCCCTTCCATGGCAAACTCCTCCCATTGCAGGATGTCGGCCAGGTGATGCTCGATCTTGCCAAAGACGCGCTCGATGGCCGGATTGATTTCGTCCAGCCGCGTGGTGGGAAAGCCGTGGATGTCGTGGAAGAGGCCGGTGATATGGAAACGGTAGCCTGTTCCGAAGGTGGCCAGGGGAGGGACCGGCCCTTCCGATTCGCTATAGGGGGCATACCAGTCGGGCGGGACGCCCGGCCGCAGCCGCTCGACCACCTCAAAGGTGCCCGGGGCCGGCAGTTCCACCTTCTCCCGCAGGTGGGCCACATCCGCATCCATCAGGAGGATGACCGGCGTGCGGTAGCGTTCCGAAAGGTTAAAGGCCCGCACCGTCAGGTCGAAGCACTCCCGCACCGTGGAGGGGGCCAGGGCGATGATGGGATGGTCGCCGTGGGTGCCCCAGCGGGCCTGCATGACGTCGCCCTGGGCCGGCTGGGTCGGCAGTCCGGTCGAGGGTCCTGTCCGCTGCACGTTGACGATCACGCAGGGAATCTCGGCCATCGCCGCAAAGCCGATGTTCTCCTGCATCAGAGAGAAGCCGGGACCGCTGGTGGCGGTCATCGCCTTAAGCCCGCCGATGGAGGCCCCGATGACGGCGGCGATGCTGGCGATCTCGTCCTCCATCTGGATAAACTTGCCGCCAAGTTGGGGCAGGCGAAAGGAGAGGATTTCGGCGATCTCGGTGGAAGGGGTGATGGGATAGCCGGCATAGAAGCGGCAGCCGGCGGCCAGCGCCCCCTCGGCGCAGGCCTCGTTGCCCGAAAGGAAACGGATGCGCGTGTTGGCTTTCATGCCGGTCCCTCCCCTCCCACACCGCCCTCGGATTTATCCTGGCCCAGAGAAGTCGGCTGGAAAAACCTTTCGTACTTATCCTCCCAGGGGGTCAGGGTAATGGCGAAATCCGGGCAGAGCCGCTCGCAGATCTGGCAATTGGTACAGGCCTCCGGGTTGACCACCTCGGCCCGCCCGTCCTCGCCGAGGGCGAAGACATGCTCCGGGCAAAAGGCCACGCAGATGCCGCAGCCCTTGCACCAGCGTTTGTAGACGTACCGCCGGCCCGGCGCCCGACGCTTCGTCTCGACCCGAGGAAGGGCATCTGCCCCAGATGCCCTGGCATCCTCCTCGGGGGCGGCGTGTTCCGACGTCGCCGTGCCTGCGACCACCTCCTGAAGTGTGCTTTCTTCCACAAGCCCTCCATCGGCCGGCCTTCCGACCTGCCGTCTGCCTGAACGGGGAACCGGCCGGCCGTAATTGTACTACACCCCTTGGGGACGTGCAAATAGGGGTAGGCCAGGTGGCGCACGCCGTTCAGAGGGTCTACTCCCACCTCGTCCTCATCCTCTCGTCTGGGGATGGGATATCTCCGTTTCCGGCCGGCGGGCCGGGCCCTGGGCATCCCCCTGAGGGGATCGGGATCGAGTTCGAGCCATCTATCCCCTTTCCCTCCCCCGAGTGGCCCTTCCCTGTTTATTGGCAACGCAGGTTGGGCAGGCCAACGATCTGCGGCTGAGCCGCGCCGCTGCAGGCGGCGTCGGCTCGAGCCGCTTGTTATGCGCCACCGCCCTTCAGACCCATCCGAACAGCGCGCCATCCTGCCCCTCGGTTTACGGGGCTGTGTACACCGTCAGGGCCACGTTGTCCACGAAAAAAGCGGTCGGAAGGGAAACGTCCGTGTCCGCTTCAAAGGAAAGATAAATCGTTTGCCCCTGATAGCCCTCAAAATCCGAGTACCATACCTCTTCCAGGTACCATGCCTCTCTGGCGCTGGTGTTATCTTTCCAGTCCAACAGGGCGATCTCGTCGCCATTACTATCTCGGAGATAAACCCAGAGATGGTCGTAAGCGACGGCACTTCCCTCCTCGCTCCGCATGTACCAGACATAGGTCAATCTGACGCTCCAGGCACCGCTCGGCAGGACGAAGCCTTGTCGCAATTGGTCATCGGCGTCATCATAGCCCCCGAGGTAGGCCCCATAGTGGCCTTCGTAGAACCAGGTGCCGTCGGCCAACGGATAGCCATCGGAAGAAGAGACCTGCCAGCCCCTGGGCCGGCCGTTCACGAATTCTTCGAAACC
>DAOUAK010000089.1:0-5517 GCA_034433695.1 Chloroflexia bacterium | reverse complement strand
CGGACTGTCACTGCCCGAGCACACCTGGCAGGTGCTCTCGCGCCTGCGCGAACTGGCCCGAATCCGTCCGGATTTGCCGAGCCTCTGCGGCCAGCCCCGCCTGTGGCATGTGCTGTTCTGGGCAGCCTTCCTCCATGATTGGGGGAAGGCTGCCCAGGGATTCCAGAGAATGCTGCGCGGGAAAGGCACACGCTGGAACTACAGACATGAGGTCCTTTCCCTGGCTTTCCTGGACTGGATCGCGCAAGGTTTGATACCGGAAGAACGCACCTTTGTCGCCGCGGTGATTGTGACCCACCATAAAGATTTTGAGGACCTGGCCCCCTACCTGAGCCCTGCGGACGAAGAGTGTGACCCTCTGACCGAGATGCTGAGCGATCTCCAGGAAAAGGACGTGGCTGCGCTCTACGATTGGCTTCGCTCCGAGGCTGGAAACTGGCTGAAAGAACTCGAGGCCGATAGCATCGGGGTTGCGCTACCACCCGTTCCGCAGCGGTCGGATGAGATACTGCACCTGAAGCCGGAGACGATTCGGACGCACCTGAGATCCGTTCAGCAGCAGTTGGAGGCCTGGGATGACGCTTTGTATGCCGCAAACGACGTCAGCAGTCTCGCTCCGCTGCTGCGGCCAGGCATACTTCTGCGCGGCTTGCTGGTTCAGGCCGATCACCTCGCCTCCGCGGGTGTAGAGCGATTGCCACGGCCCCAATTTAACGCCGACAGCATTTTGCGAGCCTGTGGCCTCTCCAGGTCTGCCCTGTATGAGCACCAGCAAAGGGCGGCCGATGCCGTAGGTCACGTTTTGCTTGCCGCGCCGACGGGCTCCGGCAAGACCGAGGCCGCACTGCTCTGGACGGCGCGCCAGGCGCCGCCCCGACTGTTTTACACCCTGCCCTATCAGGTGAGCATGAACGCCATGTATGACCGCCTGGAAAGGGTTTTCCCGGACAACGTCGGCCTGTTGCATGGGCGAAGCACACTTGCCCTTTACCAGCGCTTAATGGATCAGGAATATACACCGCGCGAGGCTGCCCGCGTGGCGTGCTGGTTACGCAACCGTGCTGGGCTTCCATACTACCCTGTTCGCGTCTTCAGCCCGTATCAGATGTTAAAAGCCGCCTTCCAGCTCAAAGGCCACGAAGCGCTGTGGAGCGACTTTACCGAGGCCGCCTTCGTCTTCGATGAGATCCATGCCTACGAGCCGAAGCGACTCGCGATGATCTTGGAGACAATGGCTTACCTGGCCCGGTACTACGGAGCCCGCTTTCTTGTGATGTCCGCCACGTTGCCGAAACCCATCGCCGAGAAGATCGGCTACGCTCTGGGGATCCTGTCCGCTATCTCTGCATCGCAAGAAACCTATCGCTCCTTCCAGCGACATCGGCTGTGCCTGGCAGATGGGGACCTCCTCGACGAAGCGAACCTGGCCCTGATCCTTCGCGCTGCTTGCAGCGGTGCGCAGACCCTCGTGGTCGCCAATACAGTCCGCCGTGCGCAGCAAGTCTGGCGCTGGATGAGAGAGCACCTCCCCGAGGAGATTCCCCTTTTCCTTCTTCATAGCCGCTTCTGTGGGCGCGACCGTGTCGAGAAGGAGCAGCGCATCCTGCAGGCGGCGGGCCTTGGTAAGCGCAAACGACGCCCACTGGTGCTGGTTGCGACCCAGGTGGTCGAGGTGAGCCTGAACCTCGACCTGGACGTGCTTTTCAGCGACCCTGCTCCTCTTGAGGCATTGCTTCAGCGCTTCGGACGGGTCAATCGCCTGGGGAAGCGTGCTCCGGCACCCGTGTATGTATTCAAGCAGGTCGATCCATCTTTCGGTCGCGTTTATCAACCGATCGAGCAGGTCACTCAAACGCTCAAGGTACTGGAGGACGTCACTCGGAATGCCCCACGCGAGGGTCTGCCGATTGACGAGAGCCGGATCCAGACTTGGCTCGACGCGGTTTATCAGGGGGAGATCCTGCAGGCATGGGAAGAGATTTTCTCTCAGGCAAGCCTCGAGTTTCGGACCAATTTCCTTGGAACCCTGTTGCCTTTCCAGTCCAACCCGGCTCTGGAGGAACAGTTCGATCGGCTGTTCGACGGCACAGAGGTCCTACCGGAGGCCTTTTACGATGATTCCGTAGCGTTGCGGGAGAGTGAGCGTTTCCTGGAAGCAGATCGGTTGCTGGTCCCTATCTCCTGGGGACACTATAGCCATCTTGCCAGGGAAGGTTATCTACTGCCCGCGGACAAGACGTTGCCGGCCGTTGTCCGCACTCCCTACGACCCCGATATAGGCCTGGTACTGGATTTGCCGGAGCAAGACCCATGAGTTTCAGCGTGTATCGCCTTCGCTTCACCGTACAGGTTGAAACACCGCTCGAACTGCCCCCCTGGCCGGGGAGCACGATTCGCGGCGCGCTCCTTGGGGCCCTCCGTCGCCACTACTGCCCCGCTCCGGACGACCCCGACCCAGGTCACTCCGCGCGGTGCCCCGTCTGCTGGCTGATGGCCCGCGAGGACCCCGCCTGGCGCTGGGGTCGCACCCCCGCACGCCCTTATGCCATCGAAACCGAAGGCCCACTCTTTGCCCTGGGGCAGCGCAGAGAGCCGGGAGAGCGTTTCTCCTTCGATGTCACCCTCTTTGGCACTGCATTCAACCTCTTTCCCTACCTTATCCTTGCAGTGGGTGAGATGGGACGTATAGGGATGGGGCGGCCCCTGGAGGAGAACCGCGGCCGGCGCGGCCACTTCCGCCTCCATCAGGTGGAGGCCGTCCACCCACTGACCCAGGAGCATGAGACGGTCCTCGGCCCAGGTTCCACAACCGTCCATACCCCTAGCCTCGCCCTCGACGAAGCGGGGGTGATCGCCTATGCCTGTACCCTCCTCCAGAGCCGCCCTCGTCGCTTGCGTTTGACCTTCTTGACCCCGACGCGCATCATCCACGAGAAACGCCTGGTCAAGGAGCCGATCTTCCTGCCGGTGTTTGCACGTGCTCTGGAGCGACTCGAAGCATTGGCCGGTCAGTACGGGGACAACTACCCCTCCATTCCCGGTGTTCCCGGGTGGGATGCGCGTGGCCTCTTGGACCGGGCGCGACGGGTACAGCTGGTGGACCGCGACATACACTGGGTAGAGATAAGCAGCGGTTCCCGACGGAGCGGGCGGATTACGCCAACCAGCGGGTTTGTGGGCTGGGCGGAATATATGGCCGAGGATTGGGATCCTCTTGTGCCTGTATTGCTCTGGGCGACCGCCACCCACGTGGGAAAGGACGCCGTGAAGGGCAACGGGCTTGTCCGTGTGAGCGTTCGGAGCCCTTCGGCTCTCCATCGATAGGAGGCATCGGGAAATGGGCATCGTCCGCCATCTGGTGGTTGCCGAGCATGGCGCTCATCTGGGGAAACACTCCGAGCGTCTCCAGGTCACGCGCATCAAGAGCAACGAGGTGCTGGAGGAGGCACCCCTTCTGCACCTGGACACGGTGGTCATCGCCTCGCGCGGGGTCAGTTTGAGCGCCGATGCGGTGGAGGTGTGTGCGGAGCGGGGGATTCCCATCCACTTCATCAGCGGGACCGGCGTTCCCTACGCTTCCCTCTACAGCGCCGGCCTGACGGGGACGATTGCCACACGGCGTGCGCAACTGGAAGCCTACCGGGACCGGCGAGGGGTGAACGCGGCCCGGGCGTTTGTCTGCGGAAAACTGCAAAACCAGGCCAACCTCTTGCGCTACATGGCCAAGTACCGGAAGGAGCGCGAACCGGATCTCTACGAAACCGTGCAGCGGGCGGCGGCCCATATCCTGGAGTTTGAGAAAGCAGCCGAGGGGACGGATGGCACCTGTGTGGAAGAGGTACGGGAAATCCTCCTGGGCCTGGAGGGGCAGGCCGCACAGGTCTACTGGGACATGGTTCGGCTCCTTCTGAAGGGAGACCTGGATTGGCCGGGCCGACAGACCCGCGGGGCGAGCGATGTCTTCAACCAGGCGCTGAATTACGGCTATGGAGTCCTCTACGGACAGGTGGAGCGCGCGCTGGTGCTGGCCGGCCTGGATCCCTTTGCCGGTTTCCTCCATGCGGACCGGCCGGGCAAGCCGAGCCTGGTGCTGGACCTGATCGAGGAGTTCCGCCAGATGGTCGTGGACCGTACCCTGATCGGCCTGGTGAACAAGGGGGTGAAGATCGCCCAGGAAGAACAGGGCGGGTTGGCGCTGGAGACGCGCCGGCTTGTGGCCGAGCGGGTTCTGGAACGGCTGGATAGCCCCGTGCCGTTTGAAGGGCGGCGAATGGCCCTGCGCAACGTCCTTCAGACCCAGGCCCGCCATCTGGCGACCTTTCTGCGAGGAGAGCGCGAAAACTATGAGCCGTTTGCGGGGGGATGGTAGGCAGGATGCGCTATATCGTCATTTACGACATCCCGGACGACCGGCTGCGGGCGAAGGTGGCGGACATCTGCCAGGATTATGGACTGGACCGCATCCAGTACAGCGCCTTCCTGGGGCAACTTACCCGCGCACAGCAGCAGGAACTATGGAAACGGCTTTGCCGGAAGATTGGACGGAAGGAGGCCAACGTACAGTTATACCCGCTTTGTGCGGACGATTGGGCGGCACGGCAGGTTCTGGCCCAGGAGGGAGGAGATGAGACGGGTAGATGAAGAGGTGTTGCTGTTGCCTCCGCTTTCGCTGGGCGATGGAATGCGCCCGCTGGTGTTTCCGGTGACCGATCTCCGGCAGTGGCACTTTTGTCGGCGGATTGTCTACTATCGTTTCAACTGGCCGCCGATTCGGCCCAAACCCTACGTGCTAGAAGAGGGGAAAGAAGCCCATGAGGAGATATGGCGTCGGCTTATCCGTCGTGGGCGAGTCCGGGGGATACCGGACGGGGAATACGGCTATGAGGTGGGGTGGGTTTCCGAACGTTGGGGGCTGAGTGGGAAGGTGGACCTGGTGGTTGTCAACGAAGAGGAAGTCATCCCGGTAGATTTCAAAGATAGCCGCAAGATGGATTCGCCCCACTTTCGGATACAGTTGGCGGCGTACGGGTTGCTGGTCGAGGAGCGGTTTGGCCGGCCTGTACGGCGTGGTTTTCTCTACAGCATTCCGCGGCGGCTGGCGGTAGAGGTTGCGTTGACCTTACCTCTGCGCCGGAAGGTCATAGAGACGGTGCGGGAGATGGCCGCTGTCGTACAGGGAGAAGCGATGCCGGAGGGTCCTCCGACGCGGGCCAGGTGCGTAGCGTGCGAATTTCGGCGGTTTTGCAACGATCGTCTGTGAGGGTTCGCAAATCCCGGCCGTTTTTGGACCGTTTTTCGATTTGCGAGAGTCCGCAAGTTGTAGTAGGATAAATATTGCCTTTTTCATACCCTTTGCCCTCCCGGGTGGGGAAAAAGGTCCTTAACAACCGAATAGAGAGGCCTACAGGTGGGGAACCCGGGTGGCTTGCAGCCGGCCTCGATCCGCAGGGGATACTGAAAGAAACAAAATTTTATCGTTATTCGTTGCATACCAGCCGCTTGCAGCCGGCCTCGATC
>DAOUAK010000088.1:0-5711 GCA_034433695.1 Chloroflexia bacterium | reverse complement strand
GCCGCCCCAGTAACTGATGTGCAGCCGGCCCATCGTATCCAGGGCCAGGGAGGTGTCGTAGCCCACGTTCCCGGCGCTATCCACGGTCTCGACCTGCCAGGACGAGCCGTCGAAGTGGGCGTACTTGAGGTCGTCGTTCCACTCGTCGTAGTAACTGATGTGGGGCCGGCCCATCCCGTCCAGCGCCAGCGAGGTGTACTGACCTACCTCTCCGGAGGTGTCCACCGTCTCCAGATGCCAGGACACGCCGTCGTACCAGGCGTAGTAGAGGTGGTCTTCCCCGTAGGCGATGTGCGGGTGCCCCAAGGCGTCCAGCGCCAGACTCCTCTGGCCCATCTCCGAAAAGATCGGGGGGGGGCATCCACCCATTCGATCTGCCAGGTGAGGGCGGTGGGGGCAGCCGGCCCGGCAGCAGGTCGCTGCTCTAACGGCCCGGCGGGCGGTGGTCCGGACCTCGTGCCTGCTGGCCCCTGCGCCCCGGCCGGAGCCAGCAGCAGGGCCGGCAGGAGCACCGGAATCAGAAAGCAGAGCAGGGCACGCCTTGCCTCTACGGGCCGTTTCATCGGACTCCTCCTTTTGTTTTTCCAACCAAAGCCTTTTCCCGAAACGTGCCCGGCCGATCCCCCCTTTCTTCCCCGGCAGCCCTCCCGCCGGTTCTACCGACAGAACACCGTCTACCGGCCGGAAGAGTTCGGCCCACGCGACCGCTGGGGGTGGATGTTCAGCGTAACCTTTGCTTCCCCCGGCTTCCCGGAGCCATTATATTTCCTCCCTCGTCCACCGTCAAGGTAAAGAGGTAAGGGTATGCTGGGGCAATGCCCTGGCCTACCCCCGAGAGACGATCTCAGGCCCTTTTTCTCACATACACCCGATACTCCCTCCCCTCCTCCTCGATCCCTAGGAACTCGTTCCCGGTGCTTTCGCACCAGGCCGGCATGTCGGTACGGATGCCTTTATCATCCGAGATGACCTCCAGGACCTGGCCGGGGGCCATCTGAGCAATCTTCTCCGCCGTCATCAGGATCGGCATCGGGCAGTACAGCCCCACGCAATCAAGCGTCTCATCGGCTCGGACCGGCATGGCATCCCCCCTCAGGAAATAAACAGGTTGACTTTGGCCCGGCGGGCCTCGCCCAGGTAGGTCGCCGCCCCGGCAAAGAGGTCCACCTCCGGGATAAAGTCCTTTTCGCTCAATCCCATCAGGCCGATCGTGGTGGTGCAGGCGACCAGCCGGACGCCCAGTGCCTTGGCCTGGGCAATCATCTCCTCCAGAAGGGGCATACGCTCCTCGCGCATCAGCCGCTTCATCATCCAGGGGCCCAGGCCGGCGAAATGGAAGCGGGAAAGGGGCAGGGCCGCGGCATGTCCCCGGTTTAGCCAGTTCAGCATCCGGCGCATCCAGCCCCGTCCGCCCCGGGCCGCCCCCCGGCGTTTGATGACGTTCAGTCCCCAGAAGGTGAAAAAGATCGTCACTTCCATGCCCATCGCCGCGGCCGTGTTAGCCAGGATAAAGGCCGCCAGGGCCTTGTCCATCGCCCCGCTGAAAAGGATGATCGTAACCTTTTCCTTCTCTTCCATTCGACACCTCATCTCGCCGCTTCCCAGGGCGGCCGGTCCGATTCCCCAGCGCAATGAGGGCAAAGTTCGGCGTCTCGGGGCATCGGCTGTCCGCACTCCGGGCAATAGAGAATCTCCGCCCCACAGACCTGGCAGAACGGATAGGGCATCAGCAGCGCATCGTCACAGAAGGGACAACGGCAAACGACCTTTTCCTCGTCGGCCGGCTTTGTGCTTTCCACCTTACGCCTCCTTCGCTTCGGCAGCCACCCTGGCCTCGTAGTTGGCGATGGCCTCGGCCAACGCCTCCGTGCCCAGGTTGGAGCAGTGCATCTTCTGCGGCGGCAGCCCGCCCAACTGCTCGGCGATCTGTTGCTTGGTGATGGCCTTGGCCTCCTCCAGCGTCTTGCCCTTGACCATCTCGGTGACGATGCTGGAGACGGCTATCGCCGCCCCACAGCCAAAGGTCTTGAACTTGACGTCCTCGATGCGTCCGTCTTTGACTTTAATGTAAAAAGTCATCATATCGCCGCAAATGGGGTTGCCCACCGAGCCGACCCCGTCGGCGTCGGGAATCTCCCCCACGTTGCGCGGATGCATAAAGTGATCCAGAACGATGTCGCTGTACATCTTCACCTCCTTCTGCCGGCTCTACTGCCGTCCTGCCCCGGCGGTAGACGGAATCTCTGCTCTAATGCCCCGGGTAGAGGGGCGACATCTGCCGCAGACGTTCGATGATCGGCGGCAGGACCTCCAGCACATAGTCCACATCCTCAACCGTATTCCCCTCGCCCAGGGTGAAGACGAGCGACCCCTGAGCCAGGGCCGGGTCTACCCCGATGGCCGTGAGCACGTGGGACGCTTTGAGCGCCCGCGAGGTGCAGGTGGAGCCGCTGGAGGCGGCTACCCCCTGCATGTTGAGGAAGAGGAGCATGGATTCGCCCTCGATGTACTCCACCGTGACGCTGACGTGATGGGGAAGCCGCCGGGTCGGATGGCCGGTCAGGTAGACGTGGGGAATCTCGCCGGTCAGCCGGGCGATCAGGCGGTCCCGCAGCGGGATGAGGCGGCGGGCGCGCTCCTCCAGTTCGGCCGAGGCCAGTTCCGCCGCCACACCCAGTCCGACGATGGCCGGGACGTTCTCCGTGCCGGCCCGCCGGCCGTTCTCCTGGATGCCGCCGTCAATGAGCGGGATGATCCGTAGTCCCCGCCGAATGTAGAGCGCCCCCGCTCCCTTGGGGCCGTAGAACTGGCTGCCGGCCAAACTCAGCATGTCCACCCCGAGTTCCTCCACCTTCACCGGGATGTGACCCACCGCCGCCACCGCGTCGGTGTGGAAGGGGATGCCCCGTGCCCGCACCACCCGGGCAATCTCGGCAATCGGCTCGACCGTCCCGATCTCGTTGTTGGCCAGCATCACCGAGACCAGGACTGTATCATCGCGCAGGGCTTCGGCCACCGCCTGAGGGTCCACCAGGCCGTAACGGTCCACCGGCACCTGGGTGACCTCAAAGCCCAGTTTCCCCATCGTCTCGGCCGCATACAGCACCGATTGATGCTCGATGGCCGAGACGACGATGTGGTTGCCCTTGCCCCGGCTGCGGGCCATCATGGCGATGCCCTTGACGGCCATGTTGTTGGCCTCGCTACCGCTGGCGGTGAAATAGACCTCACCAGGCTGTGCCCCGATGAGCGCGGCCACTTTCTCCCGCGCCTCTTCGATGGCTTTCCGCGGCCTTTCCCCGTAGCGATGCAGGCTCAAGGGGTTGCCAAAGTGCTCCCGAAGGTAAGGGAGCATGGCCTCGACCACCTCGGGCCGGATCGGCGTGGTGGCCGCATGGTCCAGATATACCTCGCGCATCTTTTCCCTCGCTTCTATAGACCCAGTTCCGCCCGCGTGCGCACATAGCGCAACAGGTTCTCCCGGGCGATCAACCCGACCAGACGGCCGGCCTCCTCCACCGGCATCTGGTTGACGTTGTGTTTATCCATCCGCAAAAGCACGCTCCAGGCATCCTCGTCGGGACGGGCCAACACCAGGCGACCGTAGGGTACCATAATCTCCCCCACCGGCGTATAGGGCCAGCGCTCCCGGGGCAGGTCGCGGACGTTGTGCATGGTCACCAGGCCGGCCAACCGGTCTCCCTCCGTGACCACAAAGCAGCGGCCGCCCTGCCGTAGGATATAGTCGTCCACCAGACTGGCCACGCTGAGGCCCCGGGGGATATGCTGACACTCGGGCGTCATCAGGGTGGCCACGTCAACTTGGCGCAGCGCCTCCCGTAGGAGGACCTGCTGGTAACTCTGGGAAGCGGCATTGTCCATGAACCAGCCGATCAGCACAAGCCAGAGACCGTTTCCCCAGTCGCCGTTCAAAGCCCAGACGATGCCGCCGCCGATCAGGAGGAAGGCGACGAGCCGGCCGATCCCGGCGGCGATCCCGGTGGAACGCCGATAGTTCCGACCAGTCAGCCAGAGGAGGGCCCGCAGGATGCGCCCACCGTCCAGCGGAAGTCCCGGCAGGAGGTTGAAGCCGGCCAGGAAAAGGTTCCACCAGGTCAAGCGCAGGAAAAGGCCGCTTGCCAGAAGAAAGATGCCCCCCTGCCCCAGACGGAAGGAAAAGGCCACGAGCACAAAGAGGAGGGCCAGCATCAGGCTGGTGGCCGGCCCCACCCCGGCCATGAGCAACTCCTCGCCCGGTCGGTCGGCCTCCTGCTCGATGCTGGCCACCCCGCCGAAGAGGAAGAGGGTGATGCTCCGCACCGGGATGCCCTGGCTCCGGGCCACCAGGCTATGGGCCAGTTCATGGGCTACCACCGAAGCAAAGAGAAGCAGACTCCCCAGGATGCCGGCCAGCCAGTAAAGGAGCGGGGGCAGGCCGGCATAGGAAGCCGGGAATTCGCCCAGGGCCAGATAAAGGGTGAGGAGGATAAAGACCAGGAACCAGGTATAGTTAATCCGGATGGGGATGCCCAAGACCCGTCCCAGCGTAAATGATATGCGCACCGGTTACCTCCTCAGGAAGAGCAGAGCATCGGAGTCAGGGCATCCCGCAGCGGCTCCTGCACCTCGCCCCGGCCGGCCTGCCTTCCAGACAGCCCTCGACGTACCCTTTCAGCAACCGCGCCGCCGTCCCGTTCAACACTGCCCGGACCGCCGAAAGTTGTAGAAGGAGGCTTCGGCAGTCGCGGCTCTCCCTCCAGCATCCGTCGGACGCCCCAAATGTGCCCCTCCATGTGACTCGGGCGGATGTGGATCTCCCGCACCCGCTCGATATCCAGGCAGGCTCCGCATTCATATTTGGGTATCGTTTCCATCGTCCTGCTCCGTCATGTCTTCCTGACATTATACCACAGGGCAATGAAACCGCTGTAACAAAAGTTACATTTCCCCAAGTTTGGCTCTTTGGGGTAACCAAAGGGTTGGGTAGGCTGTATACCCACACTCCCCATTGTACGCCGGTCAGGGCTGCCCGCGGGCCCCAACTCTGCTTCTCACCGACGGCCAGGCTGCTTTTTAACTCGCGGTGCGTGCTCTCGTCCTCCTGGCGTTGCCAGGCTGCCGACCCCTCCTCCCCCTCCTTGTATGGCGAAGCGGCGCGGGCTACCGCCTTCTCCGTGGGCGCCGGCCACCGGCGCAAGGGTACCGCGCGGCAGTAGCCATCCTCCTCTGGCGTCAGCCAGGTAATCTCGATGAAACGCTAGCCCCGGACCGGCCCCGGGTCGAAGGGGGCGGTCCAATTTCACTTTACTGGATTGGCGTCCTTATTAAGTCCCTTGCATAAAGGGCCAAACTTCGCGGGGGGCGAGGGGCAGGAGCCCCCCGAAAGAGGACCGGCCGGCGCTTTGGGACACGCCTTGTACCTGCAGGGCCCGGCCCGCCGGCCGAAACCGGGGGTGCGCCGATTGAAATCGGCCTTCTCGGGCGCCCTCGCGCCCACCCTCGGCCTGCGCCGACGGGCCAGGGCCCGGCCGGCAGGGGGAGGGAAATCGCCTCTGGGGTCGAGGGCCGATGAGGCGGCAGGGCATCCCGGAAGGAACGGGCGGGGAAAGCGATTGGGCCAGGGAACGGCTGGAAAAGCCGTCCGGGGATTTCCGGAACTTTGGGGACATCCCCATGTCCTCTTCTCAAGGTGTTGGGGAGGTGCGAGGCAT
>DAOUAK010000087.1:0-1918 GCA_034433695.1 Chloroflexia bacterium | reverse complement strand
GGCAGGTGCTTTTGAGGGTTGACGGTAGGAGGTCAACTCCTCCATCAACCAGATGGTCACCCGCCCTGGTGCCTCGAGCGCTTTCCAGAAGGCTCGCAGAACTGCTTCCCACCTGGCTCGATACGCGGGGTCTGGGCTGCGGAGGAAGTTTAGGGCACGCTTACGGCTAAAGCCCAGCCGCTTGAGCACCCTGTAGACCCCAGGGTCGCTACGCCCTTGTAGCCATGCCAGCGCTCGCCTCACATCCTGCAAACGCCACCGTGTCCGTGGGATACCGTATTGTCGAGGAGCCTGATGGAGCACCCTCTCAAGATGGGCGGCGGCTTCCTCCTCGCTCAGAGGGGGAAAAAGCGGGCTTGCGCCCGCGTCCTTTGCGCACATAGAGACCCTTGACCCCTTCCGCTTTGTAGCGCCTGACCCAATCGGCCACCGTGTCCGCTTTCCTGGGCTTGAGTAGACCGTATTGCGCCACCTTGTAGACCGCTTGGCCATTGGCTATCTTGATCAGCGCTGCTGCCCTCTCACGAAGGTAGGGCTTGGGCGCATGATCGCGCAAGAACTCCGGCTCGGCCCGCTCCGCCGCCGTCATAGTTTTGTCTTGGCTGGCATCATGACCTCCTGGCATATCGGTTTGCGTTGGTTTGCGGTTGCTATTGTGCCATTACCTGACTAAATTGTAAAGATTCAAAAATCGGCTTTCCCGGGCGCCCTCGCGCCCACCGTCGGCCTGCGCCGACGGGCCAAGACCCGGCCCGCCGGCCGGAAGCGAGGCACCCATATCTTCCCAGCGAGGATACGTGTGGCCAACCCGGCCTGCGTTACGGCCGGGCCAGGAAAGAGACCAGGAGCAGCAGACCCAGGAAGAAAAGGGAAAGCAGAAACAGACCCACCGAGACCCATCCCCAGACACTTCCGACGGGAAGGAGGACCGTCAGAAGAAGGGCCAGCGCAACGGCCAGGCCGGCCACCAGGATGCTGACCGTAAGTCGGTTGGCCATCCGTTCCAGCCGGCGCATCGGCCTCTCCCAGTTCCGTATCTCCATCCCGAGTTGCCAGTCCCCCTCCTCCAACATCCGCAGGAGGCGCGTCGCTTCCTCCGGGAAATCCGCCAGCGCCTCCAGCCAGGATCGGCCGGCCCGTACCAGGCGTCCACCCCGCGCCGGCCAGGAATGCCGGGCAGCGATGGATGTACGGAGTGGCTCCGCCATCTCCTGAAGCAGGCTCACCTGGGGGGCCAGACGCCACCCGATTTCTTCCACGCCCTGCAGGGTGAGAAGGAGCAGAAGGATCTCGTCCGGCAACACCAGGACCCCCCGGCCGGCCAGAGCCAGGAGGTCGCGGGCGATCTCTTCAAAACGCACCTCGGCCGGAAAGATGCCCTGATAGCGGTCGAGCATGTGCCGCACCGCCTGGCGGAACGGCCCGGCCGGTCGGCCCAATTCCTTTAGCCCCAGCGTGGCCGCCGCATCCAGGACCTCCGCCTCTTCCCCTCGGGAGAAACTTTCCAGCAGGCGCAGGAGAGAGTGGCGAACGGTGCTCTCCAGACGGCCGGCCGGGGCCAGGGCAAGGTAGAGGGGGCGGCCACCCCGCTGCACCAGAAAATCCCCTGCCTCGGGTAGCGCCGGGTAAAAGCCGTGCTCGAAGACGGCCCGGCCGTAGAAGCGGTACAGGAGGCGAACGGGCGTCTCGGCATCGCCCGGGCACGTGACGGCCCATTCCTCCGGCGGGCCGGCCGGCCGGGCCCGACAGGTCAGCAGATGGACGCCGGTTCGCTCCCAATCTACGGAGGGGAAGGCGACCGGCCCATCCTCGCCTACCATCCCCTGCCAGCGTTCGGCGTTGCGGCCCCGTTCCCGGGCCTCCAGCCTCTGGCGCACGATCTCTTCCCAGAGGGCCAGGGCCCGGCCGGCCGGCCCGT
>DAOUAK010000086.1:0-33931 GCA_034433695.1 Chloroflexia bacterium | reverse complement strand
GGTTGGGCATATACCTCCAGCCGCACCACGGCCGAGTCCACCCGTGGGGTGGGGTAGAAGCAGCCGGCCGGCACCCGGGCCACGATTTCGGGGCGAGCATAGTACTGCACCGAAAGCGCCAGCAGGCTCATCTCCGGCGGGGTAGCCGTCAGGCGCCGGGCCACCTCCCACTGCACCATCACCACCAGGCGAACCGGCTTCGGTTGCGCTTCCAGGAGATGCCGTAACGCCGCCGAGGTGATGGCATAGGGCAGGTTGGCCACGACCAGGTAGGGGTTTGGCCCCATCAGGTCGCCCGGGACGACCCTGAGGATATCGTTTTCCACCAGGGTGAAGTGAGGGGAGCGGGAAAAACGCTCCCGTAGCCAGGCACAGAGCCGGCGGTCTATTTCCACGGCCACCACCCGGCCGGCCCGCCGGAGGAGTTCCCCTGTAAGCACGCCCAGGCCCGGTCCCACCTCCAGCACGGCATCGTCCGGCTTCAGGTCGGCCGCCTCCAGGATGCGGGCCAGGGCGGCCGGTTCCACCAGAAAGTTCTGCCCCAGCCGGCGGCTGGAGCGCACCCCGAAGGCGGCCAACGCTTCCCGCACTCCCCGCCGGGAGGTCAGTTCTAGCGTCTCCGGGCTCAGGTCGGCAACCGTCGGTCGGCCCATCGTTTTCTCCGGAGTTGAACAGGGTGGGACAAAATTCAATGTACAACACCCCCACCGCTTTGTCAAAACGTCGTTTGCCTGCGGCAACTTCCCGTGGTAAAATTTCCCCAACGCGGCGACAAGGGCCTCTGAGAACGGTGTTGGAAAGCGTCATGGTGCAGAGTGAACTCGTTCTTCTCGTCCTGGCGGCGTTGCTCTTTGACTTTCTCAACGGCTTTCACGACAGCAGCAACGTGGTTTCCACCATAGTTGTTTCCGGTGCGATGGAGCCGGGGCCGGCCCTCTGGATGGCCGCCCTGGGCGAGTTTGCCGGCCCTTTTCTCTTCGGTGTGGCCGTGGCCAAGACGATTGGGGCGGAGGTCGTCTCCGCCCAGGAGGTCACCGTTCCGGCCGTCATCGCCGCTCTCCTGGGCGCCGTCCTCTGGAACCTGTTCACCTGGTTCCTGCGCCTGCCCTCCAGTTCGTCCCACGCCCTGATCGGGGGACTGGTGGGAGCCATGGCGAGCGTATCCGGGCCGGGGAGCATCCATCTGGCCGGCCTGGGAAAAGTCTTCCTGGCCTTGCTTCTGGCCCCTGGGGTAGGGCTGGTGGCCGGTTACCTTTTTCTGCGGGTGGTTCGTTTCCTGACGATGGGGGCCACTCCGCGAATCAACCGCTTCTTTCGTCTGGCCCAGATTCCGGCCTCGCTGGCCTTGGCCCTGAGCCACGGCACCAACGACGGCCAGAAGACGATGGGCATCATCACGATGGGGCTGGTAGCGGCCGGCCGGCTCCCGGAGTTCGCCGTGCCGCTCTGGGTCGTTGCCCTCTGTGCCGGAATGCTGGCCCTGGGCACCCTGAGCGGGGGGTTGCGCATCGTGCGGACTCTGGGGACGCGCATCTACCGCATCCGTCCCCTTCACGGTTTCTCCGCCCAGATTGTCTCCACGGCCGTGATCCTGGGGGCGGCGCTACTAGGAGGGCCGGTCAGCACGACCCAGGTGGTCGGCTCTTCCATCATTGGGGTCGGTGCTTCCGAGCGGCTCTCCAAGGTCCGCTGGGCCGTCTTCGGCAACTTTTTGCTCACCTGGGTGCTGACGATTCCAGCGGCGGCCCTGGTGGCGGCGGCCTTCCGATGGGTCCTTCGGATGTTTGGATGGTCGTGAGGTGTGGGTGGACATGGAAATACGATGGCACTTGTGCCGCGCCCTGGAACGGGCCCGGCGGGGAGGTTAAGGATGCGCTGGAAGTTGTTTCGCCGCCGCAGGCGGCCCGATTTCTATCGGATGCTTCTGGATCAGGCCGGCAAGGCGCTGGAGGGGCTGGAGGGGCTGGAGGTTTACCTGCGCTCCCCTACCGAAGAACAGGCCCGCCGGGTGCGCCAGTTGGAAAAAGAGGGCGACGAACTGCGCCGCATCCTCATTGATGAACTGAACCGTACCTTTGTCACACCTTTTGACCGCGAGGACATCTTTGCCCTCTCCCGGGCCATAGACGACGTACTGGACTATGCCCACACCACCGTGAGCGAGATGGACATCCTGCGGGTCGAGCCGAACGACTACCTCCGACGGATGGCCTCGCTCCTCCACGAGGCCGGGGAGGAAATCTACCTGGCCGTCCAGCACATGCGGCAGCGCCCGGCCCTGGCCGGCGAACATGTTTCGCGGGCCAAGGCCTTTGAGAACCGGGTGGAAAACGTTTACCGGGAGGCGCTGGCCGAACTCTTCTCCAACCCCGGAGACCTGAACGATGTGGTACACATGCTCAAACTGCGCGAAATCTATCGCCATCTGAGCAACGCTGCCGATCGGGGCGATGAGGCGGCCAACATTATCGGCGATATTATTGTCAAGACGACCTGATCGGTCCCGGAAGACGCGTCGGTCCTGCGGAGGTCTGGCATTGGAAGATGCTGTGGCGATCGAGGAACTGACCCGCGTCTTTGGCTCTCTGGTGGCGGTGGACCGTCTGACGCTTACGGGGCGCCGGCCGGAGATCCTGGGGCTGGTGGGGCCGGATGGGGCCGGCAAGACGACCACCCTGCGTATGCTGGCCGGCATCCTGCCTCCCACTTCGGGGCGGGCCCGGGTGCTGGGTTTCGTCCTGCCGGGACAAGCCGAGAAGATCAAAGAGCACATCGGCTATATGCCCCAGCGTTTCAGCCTCTATGCCGATCTGACGGTGGAGGAGAACCTTTCCTTTTTTGCCGAGATTTACCGGGTGCCCCGAAGGGAACGGGCCCGGCGGATGGAGGAACTCCTGCACTTTGCCCAACTGGGCGGCTTTCGGAAGCGCCGGGCCGGCTACCTCTCCGGCGGGATGAAGCAGAAACTAGCCCTGGCCTGCACCCTGATCCATCGCCCCGAACTGCTCCTTCTGGATGAACCGACCACCGGCGTCGATCCGGTGGCTCGACGGGAATTCTGGGGCATCCTTTACCATCTTTTTTCCCAGGGACGGACGATTCTGGTAAGCACGCCCTATATGGACGAGGCCGAGCGTTGTAACCGGGTGGCCTTTCTTTCTCGGGGCCGGTTGCTCCGAATCGGAACGCCGGCGGAACTCAAGGCGGCCTACCCTCATGAACTCCTGGAGGTCCATGCCCGGCCTCTGGGGGAGGCCGCCGTTCGGGCCCGGGAGGTTCCCGGCGTGCTCGATGTACAGATTTTCGGGGAGGCACTCCATCTGGTTGTGGAGGAGGTCCGGACAACCCAGGAGGCGGTGCGAACTGTCTTGCAGAAGGCCGGCCTGAACCTCCTGCGATTGCGCCCGATCGCTCCGACGATGGAGGATGTCTTCATGGCCCTCCTGAGAACCGTCGAACGTTAAGAAAGAGCGATGACTCCCTCCCGATTCAACCGTAAAGGCTCAGGGCGAAAAGTCCGGAAAGCACAATTCCATTGCGCTTGTATCCGGGCCGATGATACCTCTCCTTCGGAAGGAGGGACAAAAGGAGCCGAAAGATGAACGATGCGCCCACACCCGCCGAAATTGCCGCTGCCCTGGAACGTTTCTGCGGTTTTTCCTCGGAGAAAGCCCGGGCCCTGGCTACGGCTGGCTTGGAGCGGATCCGTTCGCCCTGGTCTGTGCCGGGCCTGGAGGCGCTGGCCGAACGTCTGCTTCGAGCCCTGAGGAAAGGGGAGCGATTGCTCCTCTTCGGCGACTTTGATACCGACGGCGTGAGCGGTTGCGCCATCCTCTTTCCCCTTCTGGCCAAGCACGGTCGGGATGTTTACCGCTACAATCCCTCCTACCGAGAGGGCTACGGTCTTCACCCCGAACAGGTGGAACGCTTTGCCCGTCGGGGCATCGCTGTCATTCTGACCGTGGACTCGGGCATTTCCTCCCACAAAGCGGTCGAACGGGCCCGGCAACTCGGCCTGGAGGTGCTCATTACCGACCATCACCTCCTGCGTCAGGACGCCGGCCCGCCGCCGACCCTGTGGGTGGATCCGCCGGACCACCTCCTTTCGGGGGCGCAACTGGCCTATCTCCTTTTTCTGGCCCTGCGCGAACGTCTGGAAGGAGCGACGGGGCACGATCCCCGGGGATTGGCCCTCTCCGCCCTGGGGGCGCAGATGGATTGGGTGCCGGTGGACGAACCGGAGACCCGGGCCTGGGTCGCCCAGGCTCAAGCGGTCATCAACTCGGACGATTGCCCCCGCGAGTTACAGGTGCTGCGGGAGATGTTGGGGGAGAAGTACACCACCAGCGAGATGCGTTCTCTTTCCAGCATCCTGAATATGGGGAAACGCTCTCATCTGGTGGAGCCGGGGACGGTGGTGGAGGCGCTCCTGCCGGAGACGCCGGACGAACGTCGTCGCCAGATTTTTCGCTTTCTTCTCCAGGAACGGGCCCGCGCCCACCGGGCCAGCGAAGCGCTCCTGGCGCAGGCGCTGGAGGACATCCGCAAGGAAGAGGGCGAAGGTCTGCTCGTCTATGAGGTCCAGGTCCCCGATGAGACGCTTTCCGAGGTGGAAGGCCCCCTGACCGCCCGGTTGGTGGAGGCGACCGGCCGGCCGGCGCTGGTGCTGCGGCCGGCCGGCTCCCAGATCAACTTCTCCGGTCGGGCGCGGGGCGATTTTTCCTTTGAATCGTTCCTGAGCGATCCGGAGATTCTAGCCCTCACCACCTCGATGGGCGGGCACCGCCAGGCCATCGGCGGCTCGCTCCCTCCCGAGAATCGTCGGCGTTTCCTGGAAGCCGTTCAGCGCTGGAAGGAGCAACATCCCGCCCCGGTTTCTCCTTCCTCTTTCTCCCGTCCACCGGAGCGTCTGGAGCGCCTGGACCCATCCATCGCTTATCTACTGGGTCGGGCCATCGGCCCTTTCGGCCATCGCCTGCCTCCCCCTCACTTTCTGACCACCCTCCAGGTGCGTGGCGGCTGGGCCTTTTCCTCTGGATACCTGGTCGAGACCGACCAGCCCCTGGAGGCCGGGGAGTGGGAGGTGGTCTTTACCTTTGACGAAGCCGGCTGTGATGGACAGAACATCGTCCTGCGCATCCTGGAGGCCAGACGGCAGTAGGGCATAGGAGGGCCGGGTTCTACTTTAGCGCCTCCAGAATCGGCCAGAGTTCCTCCGGCCGGGGCACCTCCCGGAGCGGGTAAATTTTGACAAAGCGCACGATCCCCTCACGGTCCACCACGACCACCGCCCGCTCGGAGAAACCCTCCGGGCGTAATAGTCCGTAGCGGCGGGCCACATCTCCGCCGGGGAAGTCGGCCAGCATAGGGAAGGAGCGGACTCCTATGGCCTGGGCCCAGGCCTCCTTGGCCGGCACGCTATCCACGCTGATTCCCAGCACCTGGACGCCCAACTCCTCGAAACGCTTATGCTCCAGTTCCAGGAGGAGCATCTGCGCGGAGCACACCGAGGTAAAGGCCAGCGGATGAAAGGAAAGGACGACGGTTTTCTTGCCCCGGTAGTCGCTCAGATGCACCTGGCTACCCAGACTGCCCTTTAGGGAAAAATCCGGAGCCGTTTCGCCGACCTGTATGGGCCTGATCTCGGTCATTTTGTACCTCCGGGTTATCCATAACGCTCTTCTTTCCAGGGATCACCGTTATTATGGTAGCCGGCCCGCTCCCAGAAGCCCGGGACGTCGTGCTCGAGGAACTCTACGCCCCGGACCCATTTGGCGCTTTTCCAGAAATAGCGCGAGGGCACAACCAGCCGTAACGGCCAGCCGTGCTCCGGGGAAAGGTCCCGGCCCTCATAACCCCAGGCAAAAAGGTTTTCTTCGGCCAGGAACACTTCCAGGGGCAAGTTGGCCGTGAAGCCGCCCTCGGCATGGATGAGGACGTAGCGGGCCTCCGGTTTCAGGCGCACATATTGCATAATTTCCCGTGTCGGCACTCCCTTCCAGCGGGTATCCAGCATACTCCAGCCGGTGACACAGTGAACGTCGCAGATGAGTTCCCGGGCAGGTAAAGCCCGGAATTCGAGATATGTCCAGCGCACCTCTTTCTCTACCAGGCCGAAAAGTCGGAAATCCCAGCGAGCCAGATCGATCTGGGGCACGGAGCCGTAATGCAGCACGGGCATCCGGGTGACCAGGCGCTGATGGGGTGGAAGTCGTACGCGCATATCATTCGACATCGAAAGCCACCCTCCCTGTCTTCAGTAGTGACATAAGCAAGATGGCGACGATCGCCAGGATGAAAAGAGAGAACGCCGGGGCCAGGGTCAGGGCAATGGAGGGGGAAATGTCCCCCAGGAGGACCCACACGGGCGAGCCGGACAGGGCGGCCGCGGCCAGGTAGAGGCCGGCGGCCAGTCCCCACCGGTGCGAGGGGAGGCTTTCGGCCACCAGGGCCATCAGGGGTGGCCCGAGCAGTCCATAGCCCACGCCGATCATGGGGACGGCGTTGGTCAAGGCGGAGATGTCTGCGGCTGATAGGAGCAGGACCAATCCGACACCCAGGAGGATCGCCCCCAGCAACACGACCACCACTCGCCCTCCCCGGCGGCCGGCCATACGGAATATGGCCCAGTCGAACAGGTCGGCGATGGGGCCGGCCAGGAACTGGGCCAGGATCACGGGGACCGGAAGGGCCATCAGAAGAAAACGGGTGACATCCAGAGAAATCTTCTTCCCCAGGGCGAAGGGGGGAAGAAAAGCCAGAAGAAGGGAAAGGGATGCGCCGGCCAGCCAAGAGACCAGCAGTAGCCAAGGGACTGGGTTTTTCTCTCCTTTTATCTCTGCCTCCCGGGGTGGTCTCCCCCGGCCGGCAAGGCCGGCCAGCCCCAGGAAAAGGAGACCCAGGCCGGCGGCGAGGGCCAGATAGATGCCAAGCGGCCCGAACGGGGCATCCAAAACCCCTGTTTCCAGGGGGAGTTGGAAAGCGCCCGCTTGCAGGTCCAAGCGCCCTACCTGTAGGGTGCCGATCTGAAAGGAGGAACGGGCGATCAGGGAGGCCACTCCTCCGGCCGTCAGGTAGAGGCCGGAGACGGTGGCCAGAAGTCGCCTCGAGCGCACGCCGGCCAGCAGGGCGGCCAGCAACGGGGACAGGAGCATGGCCAGCCCCAGGGAAAGGAGGAGCAGCGAGATTTCCTCGCCCAGGTCCGGTCCGGCCCGGCCGGCCAGGGCAAAGGCCAGGGCAGAAAGCACCGCCCCGCCGGCCAGTACCTTTCCCCGCCCCAGTTCGTCGGCCAGCAGACCGAAGAGCACCGCGGCCAGGGCAAAGGAAAAGGTCCGGGGAAGGTTCAGGGCGGAAAGAGCCGAAGAGGCCTGGACAGAAGCGGTCAACAAAAGTCCGCCCAGAAGGGTCAGAAGGGCGCTCAACCAGGTGGTGAGGGCAGGTCCTTTTTTCGAGGTCTCGGCCACGACCGGTCTCCTGGAATACCGTTGTCCGTTTTCCTCTTTCGGCCGGTTGCATTATAGCGGAAGGTCGTCTTTCCGTCAATCGGCGCCAGGGGCGGGACGCTCCCGTGCTCCGGTGCGAACGAGGTTTGACAGGGCGATGGCGGATATGGTATATGTTTCCTCGTAGCGGTGCATTTCCCGAAGGCGGGGGACACACCGGGTGTCCTGGCTTTTGAAAGGGCCGCTCAGATGTCCGAACGGCGGACCGGACCGGCGGCCCACACGGCCGGCCACTCGGCCTGGGCCCGGGCCAGGTTTTCGGGCGTGCCGATGTCGATGAGGTATTCCTCCGGCGATAGGATGTAGCCGTAGAGGACGATGCCGGAACGAAGGAGGTGCGGGAAGAGGTCCTGCCCGAAATCGCACGGACGTTGGGGGGGGAGATCGTCCATTACCTCCGGCTCAAGGAGATAAATGCCGGCGTTGGCCAGGTTGCCGAACGGGTGGGCCGGTTTTTCCACAAAACGTCGTAGCCGGCCGGCCGCATCGAGTTCCACCAGGCCGCAGCGCTCCGGGTCGGGGACGCGATAGAGGGCTACGGTTCCCATCCCTCCTTGCCGGCGGTGGTACTTGAGCATCGCCGTCAGGTCCATATTCGTCAGGACATCGCCGTAGAGGACAAAGAAGGGGCGATCCAAGAAGTCGCGGAGCGGTTCCAGGGCGCCGGCCGAACCCAGGAGGACCTCCTCGTAAGAGTAGCGAATGCGCAGGCCATAGGCCGAGCCATCGCCCAGATGCCCGGGAATGGCCTGAGGACAGTGATGCAGGTTGATGGCGATTTCCACAAGTCCATGGAAGCGGCACAGTTCCAGGGTATAGTCCAGCGCCGGCCGGCCGCCCACCGGAAGGAGCGGTTTCGGGCAGGTGGCAGTGAGCGGCAGAAGGCGTCGGCCCTCGCCGGCGCAGAGAATCACCGCCCGAGGAGGTGAGGTCGTGTTTCGTCGTCTTTCTTCCGGCATGGCGGCCCTCCTTGTAACCGTAGTTTCCGGTGCCCTATATGCGGCCGGCGCGGCCCCTTCCCTGACCCTGCAGCACGGCGGCAGCGATGGGGGGGAACTGGCCGTGGCCGTCTACACCCTGGGCATCCCCCATCCGACCGGCTATCCGACGTACCTCCTCCTGGCCCAGGTCGTCCGGTTTCTCCCGTGGGGGACACCGGCCGGCCGGCTGAACCTTTTCTCGGCCCTGGCCGGCGCCCTCACCGTAGGGCTGGTTGCCCTCATCGCCGGCGAGTTCTTCTTGGAAAATTTGCCCGCCCTGGTTGCCGGCCTGACCGCCGGCCTTTCTCTGGCCGTATCCGGCCTCTTCTGGTCCCAGTCCGTCATCACCGAAGTCTATACCCTGCACACCTTTTTTCTGGTCCTTTCCTTCTGGCTGCTCCTGCGCTGGCGGCGGTATGGGGGGATTGGCCTTCCGCTGGCCGGGCTGGCCTTTGGCCTGGGGATGGGCAACCACCTGACGTTCCTTTTTCTCCTGCCGGGCGCGCTGCTTTTCCTTGCCCTTTCTCGGCGTCGCCCTACCTGGCCGGAGGGGCTTGGGGGAGGTATCCTTTTCCTGGCCGGCCTGGCCGTGTACCTCTACCTCCCGTTGCGTGCCGCCGCCGACCCCTGGCTCAACTGGGGCGACCCCCGCGGCTGGAGCGCCTTCTGGAACCATGTGAGTGCGGCGGCCTATCGGGGCTTTTTCTTCCAGCGTCCCTGGCCGGAGGTGGCCGGCAACTTGAGCGCCACCGCCGGTTTCCTCCTGCGCGATTTTGCCCCACGTGGCCTGGTGCTGGGCCTGGCCGGCCTCTTCTTCCTAGGCCGCCGGGAAAGCCGGACGCTTCTCCTGCTCCTTTCCCCGGCCGGCCTGGGCCTCCTTCTGGCCCTGACCTACGGCGGAGCCGGGAGCGAGGTCCACCTCCTCCCGCTCTATCTGGCCTGGGCCATCGGTTACGGGATGACGGCCGGCGTGCTGGCCCTCTTCCTGCACGGACGTTTCGGTCCCCGCGTGGCCGGCGTTGCCTTCCTTTTGCCTCTGCTCTGCCTCCTCCTCATCGTTCCGGGCTGGGGACGCTGGGCCCTCCGGGACGACCCCGGGCCGCTTCCCGAACTCGGCTCGATCCTGGAGCGGCTGCCTCTAAATAGCCTCCTTTTGACCGGGCAGGACGAACAGACCTTTCCTCTCTGGTATGCCCAGGTGGTGGAAGGCTTCCGTCCGGACGTCGTCATCGTGGACGTGCGCCTCCTGGAATGGCCCTGGTACCGTCGCCAGTTGCCTTTGCGCTACCCCGGCCTCCTCCTTCCGACCGAGGCGGAAGGGCGCTGGCCGGAAGCACTTCTCGAAGCCAACCCCGGACGGCCGGTCCTGTTTCTCACCCCCGATAGAAGCCCATGGCCCAGGTGAGCAAGAGATATGCCGGCAATTGGGCGTTCTAGGAGGAGGTGGCCTTTCGCCTGCGCTTTTCCCGATGAAAGGCCGAGATCTCCTCAAATGAAATACCCGCTTCCTCGATCTTTCGCCGGAGAAAGTGCTTCAGGGTCCTGCTGGAGCGGAAACTGGGGGCGATGCGATTGGGATAGGGGATTTTCTCCAGTGTTCTGGGGTGCACGCCCATCCGCGTCGGGTAGTGGCGTAAGTCGAAGGTGCCGAAACGAAGGATGTGCACCGCCTCCCCCCGGGCCAGAGCCTGGCTGATCTCCTCGAAGATGGCGTCAAAGACCTGCCAGACCGTGGTTTCGGGCAAGAGGGTGCGTTCGATGACCCTCTTCACCAGTTCGTCTCGACGGATGACTTTCATGGCTTTCTCCTTTCTGTGAAGGTGTGGACTATGGACATGGTACCGGCCAGCAGATACTGGCCTCCTGTACCGCTCGATAGACCGCCTCGGCCTCGGCCGTGGGCAGAGGCCAGGGCTGATGGTAATCCTCGATCTGGACGGCCTGTAACCGTAGCCCCACCGGCCGCTTTCCGCGAAAGACGCATTGGGCAACAAGGCCCTGACGGGTTTCGATGGACCACATCTGGTCGGCGATAAAGTTGCCCAGGGAGTAGAGGATGGGCACCCCCCGGTAACGTTCCAGGCCCTGGACCCAGTGGGGATGGGAGCCGATGACGAGGTCGGCGCCGGCCTCGGCAGCCTGATGGGCCAGCGTCTGCTGCCACGGAGAGGGATGGTGGGTATATTCCCAGCCCCAGTGAAAGTAAACGATGACCACATCGGCCTGTTCTCGGGCAGCGGCGATGTCCTCGGCGATCCGCGCCGGGTCGGCCGGGGCACTTCCGGCCCGTTCTTCGTCGGCCAGGTAGGTGTCGCTGATGGCATCATAGCCCAGGAAGGCCAGGGTGATCCCCTTGACCGTGAAAAGGGCCGGCCGGCGGGCCTCGACCAGGTTCATTTCGGCCCCGAACGGGACGATTCCGGCCTGCCGAAGCAGGCTTAACGTGTCGCTCATCCCCTCGGGGCCAAAGTTCATGCTGTGGTTGTTCGCCAGGGAAACGGCGTCAATGCCGGCGTAGCGCAGTCCGGAGGTAAAGTGGCCGCCGCCGACGAAGAAGAAGGTGTAAGGGTCCACCGGTGGAACGATTCTGTCCGAAATCACTCCCTCCAGATTGGCCACCGTCAGGTCGGCCCCTTCCAGGAGGGCGCGGGTCGGCGTAAAGGGGCGGGTGTAGTCGTTACCGTAGGCTTCGACCTTTCGCCGGACGGAACGGCCGGTGAAGATGTCCCCCACCACGGTTATGGCAATCGGAGGCGGCAGGGGGGCGATGTGCACCCCTCGACCAAAGGACTGTACTTCTTTCACCAGCGTCTCCGGCAAGGAGGGTCCCCAGGCCAGGAAAAGGGTGCGCGCCAGAGGATCGCCGGGGAGGACGCTTTCCTCCAGGAGCAGGTCACGGCCGTCCACCCGGAGGACACGCAAACCCACATCGGCCCTCTCCAGCGGGAGCAAGGCGATGCCGCCGGGGTGTGCTTCCAGGGCAGAAAGGAGGGCGGCGGTATCGGTGAACCTCTGGGTACCGGAGACTTCCAGGGGGAAGGGCGGGTCGCCCAGAACCAGGGGCACCACCGTCGCCGAAAACGGAAGCCCCAGTTCGGCCCAGTTTTCGACTTGCCGGCGGAAAAGGTGCACCAGGTCGGTGTAGGAGACCTCGCTCACCGGCGACCAGAAGGACATGGCCGGGACGAACAGGGTGGAGGTCAAGGGCCAGGTCCGGAAATCGGGCGGGGGAGTGTAGCCGATGTAGAGGTCGGCCGGCCACCCCCCAGATTCTTGAGGGATGCCGTATATTCCCTTTGCCGCCAGGTATCGGAGCAGGTCCTCCCCCAGGCGTTCCGGATCGGTGCCGGGGCCAACGGCCACGGTCAGGGAAATCGGGGCCGGTTCGTCGAGGCGGGGCGACGTCGGGGAGCGGAAGACCGTTTCCCCGGAGAGCAGAGGCCGGGTACCGCCGGACGCTTCCGGTGGAGGTGTCTCCGGAATGCAGCCGGCCGAAATTAGAAGGCAGAGCAAGAAAAAGATGGACCGCCTCAGCATCATGCCGGTCTCCTTATTTTGGGGAAATTATACCACACTTCGGCCCTTCTTGACAAAGCGCGGTCCCCATCGTACAATAGATGTAAAGGTTGGCCTGGAGAAAGGCGATGAATAGGTCTCGCCTTTTTAGGGAACCGCAGGATTATGAACGTTATCTGGACCGCTACGAGTGGGTCGGGGAGGGCCTTCCCCGGCTCAGTGAGGAGGAGTTTTTTCGGTTGCAGGAAGAGTTCATGAGCCTCCAGGCCGACCAGGCGGCCGGCGGTTTCCTTTCTCCCGAACAACGGAGGCGGTTGCGGGAACTGCGTCGGTTGCTTCTGGCCGATTTCTAGCAGGACCGGACGTTTGGGGGGCCGAATGATCTCGGCTTTTATTTTGTCTGCCCGTAGGTGTTTACCGCCGAGGACGCGGAGAGCGCTGAGATGACCGAAGCAGAAAACCTGAACCGAATCACGGAGAGCATTATCGGTGCGGCTATGGAGGTGCACCGTGCTTTAGGGCCTGGCCTTCTGGAGTCAGCGTATGAAGCCTGTCTGGCTTTTGAACTGGCTCAACGTGGCTTAAAGGTGGAACGACAGAAACCGTTGCCTGTGATCTATCGAGAGATAAGGCTGGACTGTGGTTACCGATTGGATCTTCTCATCGAAGGAGTAGTGATTGTCGAAGTTAAAGCCGTTGATCACCTGATGCCAATTCATCAGGCTCAATTGCTCTCCTACCTGAAGCTTTCTGATTGCAAAGTAGGTTTGCTGATTAACTTCCATGTCAAGGTTCTGAAGGATGGCCTTCGTCGGGTGGTGAACGACTTTCCAGATTCTCTGCGTTCTCCGCGGACTCTGCGGTAAACCCATACGTCTGCCCCAGGACAGGAGTAAAAATGTTTGAGAGTTTGGAGCGGGTGGTCGAACGGTACGAGGAGTTACAGCACTTGCTGGCCCATCCGGAGGTGGCCACCGACCCGCGCCGCCTTCAGGAGTACGGCCGGGAACTGGCCGAACTGGAGGAACTGGTGAGCACCTACCGGGCCTACCGGCAGGTGGAGCGCCAGTACCGGGAGGCCGAGGAGATTCTGGAAGGCGGCGATGAGGAACTGGCGGCGCTGGCCCGGGAAGAGCGTGAGGTGCTCCAAGGCCGTCTGGAGGAACTGGAGGGCCGGCTCAAGCGACTTCTGGTGCCCCAGGATCCGAAC
This sequence comes from Chloroflexia bacterium, assembly GCA_034433695.1. GTDB lineage: Bacteria > Chloroflexota > Chloroflexia > DTKN01 > DTKN01 > JASFBA01. The sequence goes on along the minus strand of DAOUAK010000086.1, from coordinate 20,723 downwards.
GACGAACGCGACGTTATCGTGGAAATTCGCGCCGGCACCGGCGGAGAAGAGGCCGCGCTCTTTGCCGGAGACCTCTTCCGTATGTATACCCGCTACGCCGAATCCCAGGGCTGGAAGGTGGACCTTCTGAGTTCCCATCCCAACGACCTGGGGGGCTTCAAGGAGGTCATCTTCGAGGTCAAGGGGCGGGAGGCCTACAGTCGCCTCAAGTACGAAAGCGGTGTGCATCGGGTCCAGCGCGTCCCGGTCACCGAGGCCGGCGGACGGATTCACACCTCCACGGCCACGGTGGCCGTGCTGCCGGAAATGGACGAGGTAGAGGTGAAGATCGACCCCGAGGACCTGCGCATTGATGTCTTCCGCTCGGCCGGCCACGGAGGTCAAAGTGTCAACACTACCGACAGTGCCGTGCGCATCACCCACCTGCCTACCGGCATCGTGGTCACCTGCCAGGATGAGCGTTCCCAGTTGCAGAACCGGGCCCGGGCGATGGCCGTGCTCCGTGCCCGTCTCTATGCGATGGAGGAAGAAAAACGCCGGCGGGAACTGGGCGAAAAGCGCCTGGCCCAGATCGGGAGCGGCGAGCGGGCGGAGAAAATCCGCACCTATAATTTTCCTCAGGACCGGGTGACCGATCACCGCCTGGGACGCAACTTCAGCAACCTGCCGGCCATCCTGGACGGCCACCTGGATGAATTGATCGAAGCCCTGACGATCCAGGACCAGGCCGAACGACTGGAGGCGGTCACCCGTTGACCGCCCCTCGGCTTGTCCGCCGAAAGGAACCGTTTTGACCTACCGGGAACCGTCCCCTCCGACACCGGACCTGAAACGTCGCTTCTTCAACTGGCGCACCCTCCTTTCCTTCGCCGTAGCCGTCGCCCTGATTGCCCTGACGATCTGGTTGGGTAAGATTGACCTGGGTCGGGTGTGGGGCTATATCCGGGAGGCCGATCCCCGGTTCTACCTCCTGGGTTTTCTGGCCTTTTACGCCACCTTTCCCCTGCGTGCCTGGCGCTGGCGGATGCTCCTCCAGAATGCCTCGGCCGAGGAAGATGCCCCGATCCCCCGCCTTCCCGACCTGACGGAAATCCTCTTCCTCTCCTGGTTTGCCAACTGCCTCGTTCCGGCCAAACTCGGCGACCTGTATCGCGGCTATCTGCTGAAGCGGACGAGCGGGGCCTCCTTTTCCCGCACCATCGGGACGATCTTTGCCGAGCGGGTGCTGGACATGCTCTTTCTGTTTCTCCTCATGCTCGTCTCCGGCCTGGCCGTCTTCGGGCCGCGCATTCCTTCCGGCCCCATCGCCACCTCTGTCTACGGCGGCGGGGTGGCCCTGGCCGTGCTTGCCCTGGGCCTCCTGTTAGGGCTGCGCTTCTTCGGGCCGGCCCTGCGAAGGCTCATACCGGCCCGCTTCTACGGCATCTACGACCGCTTTCTCGAGGGCACCTTTCTTTCCTTCCGCCGGCAGCGCCTTCCCCTTCTCCTGGGGCAGACCGTCCTGGTCTGGTTCCTGGAAAGCCTGCGCTTCTACTGCGTCCTCCTGGCCTTTCCTGCCTCCATCCCCCTGGGCTTGCCGGTGATCGTCTTTATTGCCCTGGCCAGTTCGCTCCTGACCACGTTGCCCATCTCCCCGGCCGGCCTGGGGGCCGTGGAGGCCATGTTCGCCTGGGTCGTGCCGCTCTTCTTGCCGATCGAGGTGGCCCAGGCCCGAACGGTCGGCCTGGCCCTGGGTGTGCTCGACCGCACCATCAACTACTGGAGCATTCTGCTCCTGGGGTTCATCGTCTTCCTGGTGAGCAAGAAGAAATAGGGGCGAGGCCGGCCAGACCTCGCCCCGGTGCGACTTTCCACCCTGGGGGGCGGGACCCGGCCCGTCCCCCAGGGATCGTTTTCCCTATGGGAAGGTGTACCCCTTGAGCACCAGCGGCAGGTAGATGGTGTAGCGGACCGGCGGCGCCGGCCGTACGACGATGGAGTGGGTGGCCGTGGTCAAGCCGCAGGCGTTCGTCACCGTCAGGAGGACGTTATAGGTGCCGGTCATCGCGTAGGTGTGGGTGACGACCTGCCCGCCACCGTACTCGCCATCGCCAAAGGCCCAGGCGTAGTCGAGCGGCTGCGTGCCGCCCGCTACCGTGCCGGTGAAGGTCACCGTCTGACCCACGGTCGGCGTTATCGGCGCCCAGGAGAAGTCGGCCCCCGCCGGCGGCTCGCAGACCGAGGCCACGTGGACGACGTAGGTGGCCGTAACCTCGCCGCAGGCGTTGGTGACGGTCATGACCACGGTGTAGTCGCCGGCCACCGTGTAGGTATGGGTGACGACCGCGCCGCTGCCGGTGCCGCCGTCGCCAAAGGCCCAGGCGTAGGAAAACGGCCCCGTGCCGGAGGCCACCGTGCCGGTGAAGGTCACCATCTCACCCACAAGCGGCGTGACCGGGCTCCAGGAGAAGTCGGCCCCCGCCGGCGGCTCGCAGGGCGGGACGACGGTTACGGTGTGGGTCACGACCATGACGCCGCAGGCATTGGTGGCGGTCAGGGTGACGACATAGTCGCCGGCCGAGGTGTAGGCATGGGTGGCGGTGATGCCGGAGGCGGTCCCGCCGTCGCCAAAGGCCCAGGCGTAGGCGATCGGTTCCGTGCCGGAGGCGGTGGCCTGGAAGAGGACCGGCTCGCCGACGATGGGGGCGGGCGGCGCCCAGGAGAAGTCGGCGTTGTTCACCGGCTCCAGGACGGTCATGGTCACCGGGATGGTGAGGGTCGGCGTGTCGGGGTCGTTGCTTTCGATCTTGAGGCCGGCGGTGTAGGGGCCGGGAGCCATGCCGGTGGAATCAAAGGTCACGGTGACCGTTTGGCACAGGCCGCTACCCACCACGCCACTGGTGGGATCCTCGGAAAGCCAGGGGACGATCTCTATGCTGCCCTCGATGATAAAGGGCATGCCCTGCTGGGTGCTTGTGCCGCCGTCCAGGGCCGGCGCCCAGGCGGTGGTGTACTGGTAGGCGTCGCCGGTGGTGGTCTGCCCCAGGATGGTAATGGGCGGGGCCCACGGGCCGGAGTAGGAGGCACTGCCGTCGGTCGTCCAGTCCAGCCAGTAGGTGCCCGGCGGGAGCCAGGTCCCCACCTGGGCCACATTGGCAAAGATGTAGCGGTTGTTGGCGCACGGGCTGGTCTCGCTATCGCGCTGGATGCCGGTGAAGGTCGAGGAGAGGAGCCGGTTGGTCACGAGGTCGCCCCAGATGACGCTTCCGCCGTCCCAGGGCGGGCCGTCCCAGATCTGCAGGTAGACGCCGGTGATGGGGGAGGGGTCGCTGGGGGCGTAGGTCTGGTAGGCGAAGAAAGTGATGGTCTCGATGTTCCAGCCGCCCGGGTCGGTGATGGTGAACTGGTCGGACATGCGGTAGCCGTTGGCGAACTGGTGGCCGAAGCCGAGGGTGGTCATCCCGAGGCCGGTCTGCAGGCGGCTGGCGTCGGTCGTCCCGCATCCGTCCGGGTGGGTCACGAGTGGACCGTTGTCCCAGAGGACCGCCTGAGGGTAAGACCAGGTGGTCCCGGCGGCCGGCATGGGGGTGCCGGCCGGCTCGCCCGGCGTCGCCACATCGGCCACGGCTTCGGGGTTGTAGGAAGTGGGCCGCTCGATCGGTTTCCACCCGGCCAGATGGACCGTCTGGGTCAGTTCGCTCAGGCTCCAGGTCAGGGTAAGGTTGCCCTCGTTGCAGATGACAAGGCTCTGCTCCGTCACCGTGTCCGGGCATTGCTCGGAGAAAAGGCTCTCCGGCGTGACCACGATGTCCGGCGGAGTTCCCACGGTCAAGGTATGGGAAACGACCGCCTGGCCGCAGGCGTTGGTGACGGTCATCACCACGGTATAGTCGCCGGCCGATGGGTAGGTGTGGGCAACCCGCCAGCCGCTGCCGTAGGAGCCGTCACCAAAGGCCCAGGCGTAGGTGAGCGGCCCGGTGCCCATTCCGGCGGTGCCGGTGAAGGTCACTTCCTCACCGACCAGGGGCGTAGGCGGGTTCCAGGTGAAGTCGGACCCGTCCGGCGCCAGGCACCCCGGCATAATGCAGGCTTCCCCAGAGACCTGGTCCACCTCCCACCACCAGTCGTAGGTGGCGGTGTAGTAGTGGAAGCGGATGATGACATCGTCCTGACCGGCATAGGGGGTCAGGTCCAGGCTGACCACCTCGCCGGGGCCGTAGGCGTCGTGGTCCTCGTCCCAGCGGAGCAGGTTGGTCCAGGTGGTTCCTCCGTTGGCGCTGATGTCGGTATCGGCATAGTCGCCGCCGGTGCCGATGTCGTTGTAGGAGGCGACGAAGCGCAAGGTGATTGTGGGGGCGTTCGGGAGGGCAAGAAGTGGAGTCCAAAGTTCGGTATCCATCGTCGTGCCGGAGCCACACCGGTCCGAGTCGGCGTCGGCGCAGTAGCCCTGGCCGCCGGCGTAGTTGGGCCGTGGCGTGGGCCACTGATCGTTACGCTGCCAGACGCAGTTTCCGCCGTTGTTGACCACCTCCCAGCCGGCCGGCGGGAAGGGGCCTTCAAAGTGCTCCTCGACGAGGCTCTGACACCACATCGGGATCGTGTGCGTGGCGGAGATGGTAACGCCGCACTCGGTGGCGAACATCGTGACGGTGTAGACGCCCCAGTTGCGGTAGATATGCTGCACGGTCTGGCCGCTCCCGGTTTCGCCGTCGCCAAAGTCCCAGGTGTATTCAACCGGCAGGAGGGCGTCGGCGCTTCCCTGGAAGGTGACCACCTGATTCGCTTTTGGAGTGGCCGGGTCCCAGGTAAAGTCGGCATTGGTTGGCGGGCCGGCTACGGTCAGCGTCACTGGGATGTAGACCACCGGGTTCAGGATGTCGTTGCTGTCAATGCGCAGCGTGCCGGTGTAGGTGTCCGGAGCCAGGCCGGTGGAGTCGAAGGTGAGCACCACGTCCTGGCACTGACCGGGCGGGACCGTACCGGAGGTCAGGTCCTCGGAGAGCCAGGACAGGTCCGGCACCTCGGTGATCGTGAAGGTCAGGTCGGCGCTGCCCTCGTTGCAGATGGAAAGGGTCTGGTCGACCAGGGCATCTGGGCACTGGATGGACTCGAGCGTCTCCGGCGAGACGACGATCATCGGAGCGGCGACGACCGTGATGGGACGGGTGACCACGGCCCAGTTGGCCCCATCGCAGTTCGTCGCGGTCATGACCACGGTGTAGGTGCCGGTGGCGATGTAGGTATGGGTGATGACCTGGCCGCTCCCCATTCCGCCGTCCCCAAAGGCCCAGTCGAAGATGATGCGAGGAGAGCCGGCGGCCATCCCGGTGAAGGTAGCCGGGCGGTTCATCCGGGGCACGGGCGGCCATACGGTAAAGTCGGGGTCGTGGACCGGGTCGCAGGGGCCGCATTGTACCAGTTTGGTGGTGTAGGGGCTGTTGAGCCAGGTGCCCCCTTCGTAGAGCCGGCCGGTGACGTACCAGAAGTCGCCGTTGCCGTCGGTATCGCCCTCGGCGCCGAAGATCAGGTGGTCCAGGAGCGGCAGCCAGTCCCAGGTGTCGGTCTGGGCGTCGTAGATGAGGGCGCCGTTGCTGGCCCCCGCGGTGCTGCTGGGCGACCCGCCGGCGATGACCAGGTAGCGGTCGTGCTTGACGCCGTCGGCGCCGTTCAGCCAGGCCGTGGGCATGGAGGCGACATAGGTCCAGGCGTTCAGCGCCGGGTCGTAGACCTCGGCTGAGGAGAGGTAGGAACCGTTATAGCCGCCGGCCACATAGATCTTGCCGCCGATGACCCCGGCATGGAAGTAGCGGCGGGCGACGTTCATGGGAGCCGGGGTAGAATCCCACGAGTTGGTGGCCGGGTCGTAGACCAGCATCGTGGCCTCATAGACGGTCGTGTAGCCGCCGATGACATAGTACTTGTTGTCCAGTTTGGCGCTGGCATAGTGGTATCGGGCGGCGGGGAGGGTGGGGCCGGTGGACCAGGAGTCGTTGCCGATGTCGTAGATGTAGAGCGTGTCGCGTCTGGTCGTGTCGTAGCCGCCGGCACAGTAGATTTTAGGCCGGTAGTTGTCGTTGGGGTCGAGCAACTGCTCGCAGTCGATCCAGTAGCGCGCGGCGAGCATGTCGGCCCCGATGCTCCAGGAGTCGGTGGCGATGTCGTAGATGCTCAGCCAGGGGCGGGCGGCGCCCGATCCGCCGACGTAGCCGTAGCCGCCGATCACGTAGAGTTTGCCGTCGTAATAGACTACAGAGGGGGCGCGCACCTCGCGGCCGGCCGGCATGTTGGCATAGTCCTGCCAGCCGCCGGCGAAGGCGGAGACGGTCGTCGCTGTGGCCTGGGCGGAATCGCCGCCGCCGGAGACGGTGACGGTGAGCACGTCGCTATCGCCGATGTTGGCCGCCCAGGGGATGTAGACGGTCACCGTGAACGGCCAGGTGCTGTTGTTGGGCATCACCGGCGTGGTCGAAGGGCCGGAGACGGGCCAGGTAGAGGTATAGGCCAGGCTGAAACTCTGGGTCACGCCGGTGGTGTTGACCACCTCGAAAGTATAGATGACGTCGCTTCCCCGACAGGCGCTTTCACTTTGCTCTGGTGGGTTAAGGATGAGGCCGATCTGGAAAAAGAGGGTCCAGGTGTTCAGGGTGCCGGTGTCGCCGGAGGCATCGTCGCAGAGCCTCAAGGTCCAGGTGCCCTGAGCGTTCTTGAAGTTAAAGTCGTTCAGGTTGCCCTCGGGATTCCAGGTGACGTAGTAGTAGGGGGGCGGCGGGTTGTGGTTGTTCGAGTCGGCGACGTTGGGGGAGGATTCGTCAAAGAGGACGTTGATGTTATCGGCGCTGCCGTCCGGATCGGTGTAAAGTTCGACGGTGGTGCCGTCCGGCCCCTGGAGGTACATGTCCAGGTCGCTCCGCCAGGTATGGGCGATCCACACCCCCACGTTCAGGTCGCCGATGAAGAACGAGTCCGAGACGACAATGGTGGAGGTGACATAGTTGGGGCACCCATAATCCGGGATGGCCAGCGGTGTCGAGTTCGTGTAGACGTAGGAATAGGCCAGCGGGCCGGCGCGGTACTCGACGGTCGGGGAGGAGAGGGCCGTTTCTTCTTCTCCCTCCACTTTTTCCGGTGCGACCGAGGGAGGGGGAGTCGGCCCCTGGGCCAGGGCGGCCGGCACCATGCCGCCCAGGATGGCCAGAAGGGCCAGAAGAGCGAGCGGTGTTCCTCGTCTCATGGGCATTCTCCTTTCTTTCTCGGCGAAACGTTCCGATAGACCTGTGCCGTTTGGGGGACTCCCGAAGGGATCTCCGCCGAACGGCGTGGACGAGTTTGGCCGGCATCACCTCCTTTCGATGTTCTTGTCCGGGTTGTGAAGGAGAGATTGGGTAATTTTATTATAACCCAAGAGAGAGGATTTGTCAAGTGCTTCACCAAGGCCTTATCCTGCATCTGGCAGGGATGCCGCCAAGATCGTGCCGCGGCGCGGCGGGAGGAAGACGGCCTCCAGCCGGCCGTTGCGCACCGGGTAACGTTCTCCGCGGAAGAGGTCCACCAGTACTGCCCCTTCTGGCATTTCCATCCCTCTCAGGGGGATGTCGAAGGTGTGGGGGTACTCGCAGGCGTTCAACACCGTAACGACGGCTTCGCCCCCTTTCCCCCGGCCATGGGCATAGACGTTCTGGCGGGGAAGGGCCAACAGGAGGTGCGTTTCCCCCCGGCGCAGGGCCGGCAGCGCCTTCCGCAGGGCGATCAGGCGCCGGATGTACTCCCGCAGATCATGGTTCCATTCCCGTTCGTTCCAGGGGAAGCAACGCCGGCAATCGGGATCGGGCCCGCCGGTCATGCCGATTTCATCGCCGTAGTAGATGCAGGGAGCCCCGGGCCAGGTCATCACAAAGAGCCAGAGGAGTTTCACCGTTGCCAGGTCGCCCCGGGCCACGGTCATCAGGCGAGGGGTGTCGTGGCTGCCCAGGAAGTTCAACTGGGCCCGGACGGTCTCCGGGCGGTACTTGGAAAGGAGCGTCTCCAGGCGGTGGGCAAAGGCCAGGGCGCGGTAGCGGCCCTCGACCAGCCACTCCAGAAGGATGGCCCGCAGTTCATAGTTGGTGATGCCGTCGAATTGATCTCCCTGCAACCAGCGCCGGCCGTCGGTCCAGATTTCCCCGACGATGTAGGCTTCGGGATGGGCCTGCTTGACCACCCGCCGGAATTCCTGCCAGAAGGCGTCATCGTCAATTTCGTTCGGTACGTCGAGCCGCCAGCCGTCGGCTCCCTGCTTCAGCCAGTAGCGGGCCACGGAGAGGATAAAGCGCCGCACCTGGGGGTTGGACACGTTCAGTTTGGGCAGGGCACGAAAGTTCCACCAGCAGGCATAATTGGGCGGGAGAGTTTCCTCATAGGCGTGGAGGGGAAAGCCCCGGATGTAGAACCAGTCCCGGTAGGGGGAATCCGGTCCGTTCTCCAGGAGGTCCTGGAAGGGGAAAAAGCCCCGTCCACAGTGGTTAAAGACACCGTCCAGGATGATGCGCACCCCGTTCCGATGGGCCAGGCGCAAAAGCCGGCGGAAGGTCTTCAGGTCGCCCAGGCGGGGGTCTATGCGGAAGTAGTCACAGGTGTTATAGCGATGGGTGGACGAGGATAAAAAGATCGGGTTGAAGTAGAGGGCGTTTACCCCCAGGTCCAGGAGAACATCGAATTTCTCGATGACGCCTTCCAGGTCGCCGCCGAAGAAGGTCTTGGGGGTGGGCGGCTCGCCCCAGGGTCGGACGTTCGGGGGGTCATTTCCGGGATTGCCGTTTCGGAAACGATCGGGGAAAATCTGGTAGAAGACGGCATCCTGGACCCAGGCGGGAGGAAGGGAAGGGGTGTCCATCGTGCCTCCTGAGAGCGCACATTATGTTCCCTCTTCGGCGGGCCTTTTTCCGTCGGGACATGGGCATCCGGTCTTATGCCCCCTCCGTTCGGGGGGACTCCGCCGGGAAGAGGGGCGTTGTCCGGGTGGAGGGCAGGCGCTCCATCACCCGGCCGGCCAGCGCCTCCACGAGGTCGCTCCGGTACATTTCCACCTGGCCGGCATCGCAGCGTCGCGCCAGTTCGGGGTCCAGCGGCAACTGGGCCAGCACCGGGATGCCCAGCATGGCCGCCGTATGCCACGCCTGGCTGGGGCCGAAGACCTTGATGCGTTCCCCGCAGCGAGGGCAGACGGCATAGGCCATATTCTCTACCAATCCGACGATGGGGACGTGAAGGTGCAAGGCCATCTGCGCCGCCTTGCGTACCACCATCCCCGCCAGGTCCTGGGGCGAGGTCACCAGGAGGACGCCGTTCAGGGGGATGGATTGCACGACCGTCAGGGCGGCGTCGGAGGTGCCCGGCGGAAGGTCCACCACCAGGATGTCCAGTTCGCCCCAGAGCACGTCTCCCCAGAACTGCCGGATGGCCCCGCTGATGAGCGGACCTCGCCAGATGACCGCTTCGTCCTCGTGGGGCAGCAGGAGGTTGATGGACATGGCCCGGATGCCCGTCGGGGTCTCGGCCGGCAAGATGCCCACCGGGCCGGGCGGCGGAGGGCCGTACAGGCCGAACATGCGGGGGATGCTGGGGCCGGTGATGTCGGCGTCCAGGATGCCGACGCTCCGACCTTGGCGGCGCAGGGCCGCCGCCAGGAGCGCCGCTACTGAAGATTTGCCCACGCCCCCTTTGCCACTCATCACCGCCAGGACACGCTCGATCTGGTTCAGGTGGGCGGCCACGCCGGCCTCCGACCGGGCCGGTTGCCCCTGCAGCCCGAGGCGGGCCTTTTCCTCGCGGGTCATCTCCCGCAAGCGGACCTGCACGTCGCGGACGCCGTCCAGGGCGAGGATGGCCTGGCGGGTCTCTTCCACGATTTTCTCCCGAAGCGGGCAGGCCAGGGTGGTCAGGGCCAGGGTAAGGTGCACGACGCCGTTTTCGATTTCGACCTCGTGCACCATCCCCAGGTCCACAAGGCTCCGGCGGAGTTCGGGGTCCTCCACGCCCCGCAGGACTTCCAGAATCTGGGTGGTCTCGAGCATCTTTCTTCTCCTGAACTGAGAATCTCTGCGACCTTGATCCCGATAGGCCCTTACCGTAAAGGGTGTCCTGTGCGGGATCGCGGCCGTTCCAGGACAACCGGCATTGGCGGCCGGCAGAAACGCCTCCGGGTGTGCCTCTACTCTTCCTCGCCGAACACCTCGGCCGTGAAGGAGTAGAGTTCGGCCTGAGGGTCGCGCCAGGCATCGGCAGGCAAGCCGGCCTTGTGGCACAGTCCCTCCAGGAACTCTTCCCGGTCCCACCCCTGCTCCGGGGCCACCTGGGGCAGGAGGAGGCCCTGGTAGGGGCCGTAGCGGATGATCAGACCGTGCTTGCCGACGACGATGGTGTTCGTGTCGGTTACGCGCTGAATCGGCGAAAGGAGGGAAATTTCGATGGTAATTTCCCCCAGTTCGCTTTCCCGAAGGGGAGGGAAACGCGGGTCCTGCACCGCTGCGGCGACGGCCATCTTCTGGATGGTCTGGTAGAGCGGTTCCTCGGAGTAGATGTAGCCGATGCAGCCGCGCAGTTGGCCGTGCTTCCGCAACGTGACAAAGGCTCCGCCGGCCCGGAGCAAGTCCGGATTATCGGTCTGGTACGGCGGAATCCTCTTTTCCTTCAGGTAGGTCGTAATCGTCTGGCGGGCCAGCCTCAGGAGTTCGGCCCGCTCTTCCGCCGAGAGGGTACCCTCCTCCGGCCCCGTGACGGCGTTGCCCTCTCCCCGGCATCCGGCCAGGAGGGTCAGCAGGGCGGCCAGAACCACCGTTTTCCACCAGAACAGACCTTTTTTCGACATGGCAGCCTCCTTACTGTCGGCTCGACCAGAACTTGACCGCGCCATAGCCCACCACCAGATCGCGCCGGCCTTCGGGCACATCGCCGGAGTTGGCGTAGCGCAGGACGGTGGCCCGGTCGGCTCCCAGGGCCCGCGAAACTTCCATCACCACGGCGATGGCCTGCTGGCCGCAGCAGGGTGTCTGCATGTTCGGTATCCCCAGCGACATCGAGCGGGCTGCGGCCCGTCGAAACTCGGCTACGTCCAGCGTCTCGATGGCCGCAAGGAGCGCCCGGTCGACCCGGACGGCTTCCTCATAGGGGGGATAGTGGGAGAGGTCCGAACTGCCAATGAGGAGGACGTTGCGGCCGGGCAAGACCCGGTTCAATGCGGCGGTCAAGGCGCGGGCATTTTCCTGGGTGGGCATTCCGATCAAGATGGGGACGATCGGCGTACCGGGCAGGACCCGTTGGAGAAAGGGCAGTTGCACCTCCAGGGAATGCTCCAGGGCATGGAGTTGGGGGTCGCTCTGGAAGGAGGGGTCGGCCTCCAGGATGGCTTGGGCGAGTTCAGCGTCCACGGGAACCGTCCCCAGGGGGGTCTGGAAGGCCCCGGCGGGGTAGACGCCGATGCCGGCGAAATCCGGCAGGCGGTGGTTCGGGCCGATGAGGATAACGGCGTCATAGTGTTGTCCCCGCAGTTCGGCGTAGGCATAGGCGGCCACCGGGCCGGAGTAGATATAGCCGGCGTGGGGGACGATCAGGCCGATGGGGCGGCCGGGGGTCGGCTCGATTCCCTCCAGGAAGCCGTCCACCATCGAGGCCAGTTGTTCGGGGTCGGCCGGGTAGAACTGGCCGGCCACGGCCGGCGGACGAACCGGCCCGGCCACGGGCGTGGGCGAGGGAGAAGCCGTCGGGGACGACGCTTCACCGCACCCGACCAGGAGCAGGGCCAGGAGCAATCCCCCACTCCAGAACACTTTTTCGGGCATCGTCACCTCCTTTCACTTCCATACCCCGGGGATTTCCTGCCCGCAATAGGTGCAGCGGCCGTCCCGGAGGTGGTTTTCCACCAGGGTCATCCCGCTGCGCAGGAGAACCGCCTTGCCGCAGCGGGGGCAGTAGGTGTGGGAGGCCGGGTCACCCGGCACATTGCCTACATAGACATAATGCAGGCCCTCGCCCAGGGCGATTTCCCGGGCCCGGTGAAGGGTTTCCACCGGGGTCGGGGGCAGGTTTTGCAGCCGATACTGGGGGTAGAAGCGGGAGAAGTGCAGGGGGACATCGGGTCCTATTTCCTCCCGTACCCAGCGGGAAAGCCGGCGCATGTCCTCCAGGTCGTCGTTCAGCGTGGGCACGACCAGGTTGACGATCTCCAGGTGGACGCCGCTCTGGGCGATGGTGCGGATGGCATCCAGCACCGGCTGCAGGGTGGCGAAGCAGACCTCCCGGTAGAAGCGTTCGCTGATGCCCTTCAGGTCGATTTTGATGGCATCCACCACCCGGCACAGTTCCCGGAGCGGTTCCGGGTTGATATACCCGGCGCTGATGACGACGCTGCGCAGGCCGTGGGCGCGGGCCAGGACGGCGGTATCGTACATATATTCGTAGAAAACGGTCGGCTCGGTGTAGGTAAAGGCGAGGGAGGGGCTGCCCTGCTGGAGGGCCAGGGCTACCAGTTCCTCCGGCAGGAGGCGGGTAAAGGTGGTTTCCTCCGGCGGCACCTGGGAGATTTCCCAGTTCTGGCAATAGAGGCAATGGAGGTTACAGCCGGCCGTGGCCAGGGAGAGGGCCGTCGTGCCCGGCAAAAAGTGGTAGAAGGGCTTTTTCTCGATGGGGTCCAGGTGGAGGGCGCAGGGGTTGGCGTAGACCATCGTGTAGAGCGTGCCCTCCCGGTTTTCGCGCACCCGGCAGTCCCCGCGTTTTCCCGGAGAGATCATACAACCCTTGGGGCAGAGGCGGCATTTGACGTAGGAGCCGGCATGTTCGACGTGGCAAAAGGTGATGGAGGAAGGTTCGGTTCCGGTATGGCAGTCGCCGCAGCGGGTGGTCTGGGCTACCGGGAGGAAGAAGCGGGCCGGCCGGGCGTAAAAGGGTGGAGGGGGCAGGGGGCTTTCCCCGGCCGGCGACGTCCGGCGCAACCCCTCCAGGACGGTGACGGCCCCCAGGGCACCCAGCCCCAACCCCAGAGCCCCCTTGATCACTTCGCGTCGGCTCAGAAGGCGCATGGCCGTACTCCAGGGCCCGCATCCTGACGGGCCCTTTTCCCCATCGGGGGAATTCCCCTGAGGGGACATCTGCTTCTTGGCAGTGAACCGTTCTCTGCGTTAGAAGACGTACTCCACCACCGGCGCGGCCTGTCGGGCCAGTGTTCCGGCCAGGAGGAGGGTCAAAACGAGCGCCGCCAGGCCGGCCACGAGAATCAGGGCATGTTTCCAGCCCCGCCAGCCCTTCAGCCGGCGGGTATGAAAGGCCAGAGTAAAGAGTCCCCAAGTGAGCAGGGTCAGGATCTCCTTGGGGCTCCAGGACCAGGGACGCCCCCAGGTCCACCAGCCCCATACCATCCCCAGCACCATCCCCAGGGTCAGCCAGGGGTAGCCCCAGGCCAGGCCGCGTTCGGCCACTTCCTCGGCCTCATCGGGAGAAACGGGCAACCGTCCGCCCGAAAGGAGGCGCAGGAGGCCGGCACTTCCGGCCAGGACCAATCCCCCATAGCCCAGCGCTGTCGCCAGGACGTGGAGCGGGAACCAGATGCTTCCCAGCACTGCTGTCGGCAGGTGGGGCAGGCGGGTACCCGGCGGAAGGAAGAGCAATGCCAGCGCCACCGTCAGGCCGGCGGCCGGCCCGGCGCAGGCCCCGGTCAGTGCCTCTAGCCTGTGGGGGGCGCCCAGGGCATAAAGTAGCGCCGTCGCCGCGGCGGTGAGCAGGAGGACTTCGTAGAGGTCGGTCAGCGGCCAGTCCCACACCTGCAACCCCCGGGTGAGCAGGACCAGGAAGAGTAGGTAGCCGCCGGCACCGACGCACCAGCGGGCCCAGCCTCCTAGGTCCGACGTCTTCCCCCGGGAGAAAAGGCCGGCCAGGGCCAGGCCGCTTCCGCCGAAGAGGAAGAAGACGGCCAGAACGGCCAGGATGTCCTCCCAGGCCGGAGCGTTCATATCGTTCCTCCGGAGGCCTCCTCACCCCGGCCGAAGCGCACCCAGAGGGTCCCGTCCTTGTCCAGCCGGGCCCAGAAGCAACGCCGGGGAAAGAAGAGGGCCAGGCTGCTTCCGATCGCCAGGAGGCAACCTGCGCTCAGGAAGATGGGGAAGCCGGGGTCGTAGACGGCCTCGATTTCCAGGAAGGAGGTCGAGTGGAAAGAGAGGCGGCCGGCCGGGAGTTCCAGGGTGGTGTTGGCAGAGATGCGCCCGTCGAAGAGCGGGCGGTTCAGGCCGGCCTGCTCGATGTGCACCTGCAACAGGCCTTCGCGGAAGCCGACCAGGGCGGTGGCCGAGGGGGCCACGGTAACATGCAGGGCCAGAGAGGGGATATCGAAGGCGCGCTCTGTGGTTCCCGCCGGGAAGCGCAAGGTGGCAAGGCCGACGGATTGAGAAGAGGCCTCCGGGCGTTTAGGGAGAGCCTTTGCCGGCGGAGGAGGAAGGGTGGCCCGACCTTCCTCGGCGGGGACGATTTCCAGAGGACGACCGCTCCGGTCGGCGGCCTCTACCTGCAGGGCCAGGCCGTAGGAACGCAGGTAAAAGTTCACCCCGCAGGCGGAAAGTGGTCCCGCCGGCCCTGTCCGTCCCCGGACGGCGGCTTCTCCTTCGCGGACGAGGACTTCTCCGGAGATATCACGCAGGAAGCCACCGGTTTCCTCGGCCTGTAATCCGGCGGCGCTGAGGGTGCAGGCAGGGTGGTATAGCAGGGGGGAAGCGGAGGCGGCGCCGGTATCGAGGATGAGGCGTTCTCGCCAGGCCAGGGATTGGAGGAGGAGGCCGGGGATGAGGAGCAGGAGGCCCAGGTGGGAAAGGAGCGTGCCCAGGGGGGCCAGGTGGGGCCTCTCCCCGTAGAAGTAATGCGGCGGGCCGGGTTCTTCCCACAGCCGGAAGCCTCCCCGGCGCAGGGTACGTCGGGCCTCGGGAAGGGAGTACAGACGTGCTTCGCCTCTCCGGCCGGCCGGCGCGTAGGCTTCCTCGGGCAGGCGAAGGACCGGAGGCCGCCTCATGGAGCGCAGGAGCCGGCCCGAGCGGTCCAGCGTACAGGCCAGGGTATTCAGGAGAAGCGCCGCGGCCAAGGCCCAGAAGAGGGGAGTGTGAAAGAGGTCAGACAAGCCCAGCGCCTCGTAGGTTTCCCAGGCCGGGCCGTATCGCTCCTGCATGACCTCTTGCCAGGCTTTCCGGCCGGCCTCGTCCAGTTCCGCCGGCTGCTGGGGGACGACTAAGCCGGCCAGGGTCAGGAGCAGAACCAGGAGCAGAAGGATGACGGCCACCCGGCGGGAGGCCAGAAAATCCCAGAGGCGATGCCACAGCGCCTTGCGTCTTCGGGGAACGCCGGCCATACCTGTTTCCTGTATCCCCCTGCTCTGGAAAGGGGGACGCACCTTTATCATAGTACGAAGCGAAAGTGTCGTCAAGCGAGCGGTTCGGTTTTTGGGGGTCCAAGACGGGTAGGAGCAGGGCATTGCCCTACTCCTACCCGCTATCCTGTTTCCGAAAGATTTGGGACACATCCGTTCAGTTACGGTCCATGGCGAAGCAGAAGCGGCAGGTAGATGACCCCGCCGAGTACCCGGGTCTCTACCGGACCGCCGTAGGCCCAGAAGCCTTCGGCACAGCCGGCCCGGTAGGACATGTTTCGGATGTAGGGACCCCGGTGGACCAGGACACGGAAGGAAAAGGCCTCCGTACCGGCCGCGGCGATTTCCGGCCATTCCCAGCGTACCGTATCGCCTATCAGCACTCCACCTCGGGTGGCGCTACCCGGGACGTAGGTGGTATGGGCCGGCAATGTATCGCTGATGACCAGGCCCGTAGCCTTTTGCCCCAGGTTACGCAGGTAGAGCGTATAGAGGAGTTCGCCCCCCAAGGCTACCGGATCCGGCGTGGCCCGCTTGCTCAGGCGCAGAACCGGCTCATCGGTTACATAAGCCACGGCCGTTACCGTCACCGGCTGAGACAGGCTCGGATGGGTGATGACGGCCGTGTTGGTGACCGCGCCCTTGTACCAGGGGTCCACCAGGACGCTCAGGGTCAGGGTCTCGGCGCTGTGGGGGGCCATATCGGTGATCCACTCCAGGTGCACGATGTCGCTCACCACGGTGCCGGCCGAGGCCACGGCGTCGCGGTTGTACGTGCTCTGTACCCAGGGGAAGTAGTCGGTTACCCGGACGTCTTCCAGATGCAACCCGGTTGGATTGAGCAGATGCAACGTATAGGTCAGGACGACGGCTGGCCCGGGGTAGGCCAGCGCCGGAAAGACCTCTTTGTACGAGTCTCCCAGGTCGTGTACCTGGACGGTGGTCGTTAGCGGTTGGAAGACGGTACCGGTCAGGATGCAGTTGGGGCAGGTGGCCAGAACGTCCCGGTTGACGATAAGCGTTCCACTGGGCCAGTCGCCCACCTGGACGGTCAAGGTGCGGGCGAGAGCGGCCCCTGTGCCGATGGGCGGCAGCGTCCAGGAAACCGTCCGGGTGGCGCTCAGATACCTTCCGCCGTCGCTGGCGGTGATGAAGGATACTTCGGCCGGAAGGACGTCGGTCAGGAAGACGGTAGGGGAGGTGGCAAAGGCGCTGTTGACCACGTGGAGGGTGTAGGTCATCGCCTCATTGGGGCCGATATAGGCCGGGCCGTCCTTGTAGACGTTCAGGCGAGCGTCAAAGGTGATCAGGTAGCGCGTGGTGGCCGAGACCGGGCCGGTCAGGTCGTCGCTGATGACGGCGGTATTGGTCACGATCGGGACGCCGGCATAACTGGAACTGGCGTAGATGGTGACGGTAATCTGGGAGTCGTGGGGAATATCGCCGCTCCACTGCAACAGTTCGCAATGGGCCCCGCACCCGGTGAGGGTATACACCCCGGTTGGTGGATCGATGATGATCTGGTTGACGCTACCCAGGTAGTAGAGATAGTCGGTCAGGTGGGCGTCGAAGGCGTTGCCGGCGCCGGTGTTGCGGAGGCCGATGGTATAGGTCAGAGGGGAGGTTCCGCCGCCTGGCTTTTTGGCGATGGGGTCCACCGTCTTGAATGATTTGTCCAGAATCGGCCCCTGGACGGTGCTGGTAAGGGGCCGGCCGGCGGTGCAGACTCCCTCGGCGCAACAGACCCCGTAGGCGTCGTTATGGATGAGGGTGCCTCCGGGCAGGTTACCCACGTAGGCGGTGAAGGTAAGCGTTGCCTTTTCCCCAGAGGCCAGTCGGGGCAGCGTCCAGGAGACGGTGCGGGTGGCGCTCAGGTAGGTTCCTCCGGACAGGTAGGTCACGTTGGTCGGCACGGTGTCGGTGACGACAAGGGAAGTGGCCAGGGAACCCTGGTTATACAGGGTCAGGGTATAGGTGAAGAGACGATTCGAGCCCGGTGGGTCGGGGTCGGTTTCCTTGACCAGGAGAAAACTCGGCGGGACCACCGTAAGCGTGTAGGGGGCTCCTTCGGCCCCCACGCCCGGCAGGGCGCTGCTTACGGCATAGCCTGCATTCACGAGGGCGGTTCCGTAGGGTGCATCTGGGGCCACCAGGACGCTAAAGGTAAAGGGGCGCCTTTCGCCCAATGCCAGGGTGAGCGGGACGGTCCAGGTGATATGTCCCCAGGTATCGGTGATGGCTCCCGGCCCGGTGGAGAGGAGGGTCGTGTGGCTGGGCACGCGGTCGGTGACGGTGATTGGCAGGGACAGGGCAGGCTGGCCGATGTTTCCGACCCACAGGGTATAGGTTAGCGGCTTCCCCGGACCGGGGAGCGTAGGGGTACCCTCCTTGGTGATCGTCAGGATGGGGACGTCGGTGACGGTGCAGACGGCGGTCAGGGTGAGCGGGGTGGGGATGTCCGGCTGAGTCAGGGTGGCGGTGTTGGTGAGGCGGCCGGTGTAGGTGGGGTCGACGGTGACGCTGAAGGTGATCAGGATGGAAGAATCGAACCCCACTTCGCCGGTCCAGGTGATGCCGGCCGGCCCTTCGATGAGAGTGCCGCCGGAGGAGCGGGCATCACCGTTGTAGGTGGTGCCGTCCGGGAAGGGATCGTAGAGGAGGGTGTTGGGGGCCGAGGTCGCGCCGGTGTTGCGCAGGACGATGGTGTAGGTAACCTGACCGGAGGTGGGGACGATGGCCGGCCGGGCCTCCTTGGTGGATAGGGAGAGTTTCGGCCGAGGTTCAGGCAGGGACAAGGGAAATTCGGTGCTGAAGCCAGGTGGGGTATTTGCCAGAACGATGCCGAAGATCAGCAACATTAGGATGCTCCATAGCAGCCATTTGGGCAAACGATCGGAGATCATCGGCTTCTCCTTTCGAGTATACCGGTAACTTTCGGCGCCAGTTCCGAAAGTGCTGTATTTATTTTACCTCTTTTCCCGTCCCGTTGCAACAATGCCAAAGGCCGTACCGTCTTTCCCCGACTACGCCTCGGCCGAAACCAGAGAGGCCTGATCCCCCAATGGGAACTCGGGGGCAAACTCTGTATATACCTAACGCAGAGGACGCCTGGCCGGCAGACCCGGCCGGCGGGGGAAACGCTCGGGAGTGGGAGAAACTTTCTCGACGATCACCAGATGACGGGGACCCTCCAGACCGGGCCACTCCACCGGTCGTACCGCGCTCAGGCGTCCGCCCAGAAGGTCCAAGGCCACCTGAGCCTGGGCCACCTCTTCCTCTACCTCCCGCCCCTTGTAGGCCACAAACAGCCCTCCGGGGCGCACCAGCGGCAGGGCGTACTCGACCAGGGTGGCCAGGCCGGCCACAGCCCTGGCCAGGGCCAGGTCGTAGGCCTCGCGGTGCAGAGGATCGCGGCCGGCCTCCTCGGCCCGGCAGGTAAGCACCTGGACCGCCTCGAGTTCGAGAACCTCGACCAGATGACGGAGAAAGGCCGTTTTCCTGGCTACCGACTCGATCAGGGTCAGGCCGGCGTGGGGGAGGAAGATCTTGAGCGGCAGACCCGGGAAGCCGGCCCCGGTCCCGATGTCCACCATCCGGTAGGGCCTTTCCCAGGCCCGGGGCGGAAGATAGGGCAGACAGGTGATGGAGTCGAAAAAGTGCTGGAGTTGCACTTCTTCCCAGTCCACAACGGTGGTCAGATTGACCCGTGTGTTCCAGTCCAGGAGTTCCCGGTAGTAGCGGCAGAAGCGTTCCCGCTGGATCGGCTCTAGCCTCAACCCCAACCGGCCGAGGTGTTCTTCCAGAAGCGTAGTGTCCATTGTGGATAAAAACTCCCCCTGACGGACAGGGCAGCCCCCCCTGCTTGAGCAACCCGTCCGTCAGGGGCACTAGGGGAAGGGAGTACTTGTATTATACCCGGATTCCGGAAAATTGCAAGTAACCTGGATCACCATTTCTATCCAGTCTACCTGCACGCCCAGGGCCCTCGGGTCGGGCGAGGTCGGGTCTTTTTCGCGGGGAACAAAGGTGGAACTTTCCAGGACGGCTTCCACCTTCTGCCCTTCCCGAACCGGGAAACAACCGGTCTCATAGGTGGCCCAGTAGGGGCCGAGACTCCAGTGCGTTTCGGTCCCTCCGACGATGCGCAGCACGGCCGGGAGGGGTTCTCCATCGCGCCCCGGAGCGGCCAGGCGCAGCCGCAGCCGGGCCATGCCCGACTCCCCGGCGATCATCCGGAAGCGGGCCTGCGCCGTCGTCCAGCGGAAGGTAAGCCCTTCCCCGACTTCGCTTGCATAGACGCCGTAGACATAGCCGGCGTCCAACCCGCTCCCCACATCCACCCGCTCGAGCGGTGCCAGGGACAGGTTCTCCCAGGCCCAGACCGCGACATCCTCCTCGGCGATGTAGCGGCCGCGGAAGGCCTCCCGGGCCGCCTCTTTTTCTCCCCGTTGCCGCAGGAGGTTGCCCAGGCTCACGCTGCACGGCAGATAGTTGATGCGCAGCCGCCAGCAGGTGGCATAGGTCTCCGCCGCCTCATCCCGCCGGCCCAGGCGCTCCAGCAGAAGCGCCAGGTCGTAGTACGGCTCCGGGTGGCGTGGGTCCGCCTCGATGGCCTGCTCATAGGACCGAGTCGCTTCCTCCGGCCGGCCCAGCGCCCCGTAGACCTGGCCGAGCATCTGGTAGAATCCCCGTCGGAGGTTCGTCGCCATCCATTCCCAGGGGGAATAGGCGATGAAACAATAGGCCCAGCCGGCCAGGAGCAGACCCAGCAGCGCCGTTCGCCACAGCCGGCCCCTTCCCGAAAAAAGCCGCCGACCTTCCGTAAGGAGCAGGCCGGCATAGGGGATGAGGGCCGGGAAGAGCAACTGCCGGTAGCGGGCCTCGGCGTGCAGGAGCATCATCATCGCCAGGTTATAAAAAAGCCAGAGCAGGGCCAGCGTCTTGCCCCTCGAGGTCGGAAGAAAGACCAGGGCGGCCAGCGAAGTTACGGCGATCAGGGCATAGAGGCCGTCGTCCAGGAGGATGGCCAGGAGAAAATAGAAAAAGGAGGGTTCCCGATAGGGCATCTTCAGGAAACGGTCCTCGATGGGCTTGATGCGCAGGAGGTAGGGAAAGGCCGCCTGGACTTTGCGCAAGAGGCTTCCCGGGTCCTCCCGCCAAAGTTCCAGACCCTTCCGGATTGCATAGGTCTGCCGGTCGGCCGGGTTGGGGATGGCCTCCAGGCTCCGGTTGATCTCCTCGATGTCCGGGTGGGGGCTGCCGTCGTAATAGGCCCAGAGGCTATAGGAGGCGCCGGTGTCCAGGAGGATAAAGCGGCGGTAGACCAGGGCGTTGTGCACCGTCCAGGGGAGGATGGGAAGCAGGCCGGAAA
>DAOUAK010000085.1:0-11761 GCA_034433695.1 Chloroflexia bacterium | reverse complement strand
GGGAAAAAACATCGGAGGTTTCCCTGAGGTGAATCAGGGGAAGGCTCTGATGTGGGGGGGAGGGGGGATGTGGTATACTTGTGAGAAGGAGGTGCAGGATGCAAGAAGTGTGCGTGAAGTTGGAGGCGGTGACGCCGGCAACTTATTCTACGCAGGAGGTTGAGGATGACTAAAGTTCTAATGGCTGGCGACGTAGACGCCATCAAAGAGTTTGTCTTTGAGACCTCTTCTCTTCCCCAGATCCGGGGCGGCAGTGAGCTGTTGTTGGAATGCGAGGCCCAGATCAAAGGGGAATTGCGACAGAAATACGGCTACGAGGAAGTTTATTGCGCTGGGGGTAGCTTTCTGTTAGAAGTGTCCGCAGGCCAGGCCGAGGAGATCCGGCAGGAGCTTGAGCGCCTCTATCTCCAGAAAACACTTGCAGCTACGGTCACCGTCGTATACGAAAACGGGGATCGCACCCCCTCTGCGATGACACTTTCCCCCCTAGATGGCTGGGCACAACGAATCCAGAAGGCCGCAGAGCATGTCTCCCCTGAGAACAAATTTGCCCGCCGGATGAGTTTTCTGGCCGCCCGAATGAGGGAAGCCAAAGCCGGGAAAGTTTACGCTCCTTTTTACGAGGCCTTCCCCTTTGGGCGACGCTGCGACCGCTGTGGTAAGCGGATGGCCGCTGCCCCTGACCCGGTGGAAAAGGAGAAGGCTGTATGCCCGGTCTGCAAGATCAGGAGCGAAAAGGGACGAAAGCGACAAGAGGGAATCCGGGGACAGTGTAACCGCGAGTTCGCGCAGTTTATGGAGGGCGCTGGAGAACCCCTGGTGGTCGAGCAAGCCGAGGACCTGGATCATCTGGTAAAAACGGCTAAACGAGGGTACTTGGCCTTCCTCTACGCCGATGGCAATGACATAGGAAAGCTTCTATCCACTGCGCAAGACAAAACACAATATCGGGCCATTTCTGAGGCCCTGCTGGAGGGTACTAAAGCAGCCCTGTTTGAGGCCATCCGCCAGGTGTGTGATCCGGCCCTCAGGGAGAATGGAATCTGGCCTTTTGACATCGTGAATATTGGCGGCGACGATGTCACCGTGCTGATTCAGGCCGGCTACGCCTGGCAATTGGCGGTCGAGTTTCTGGAGCGGTTTGAAAAAGAGGTCAACGAGCGGTTGAAGACCCATTTGGGGGACACGTATCCCAGGATCACTGCTGCCTGCGGGATTGCTATCGCTGATGTCAAATATCCCATGCGCTACTTTGAACGCCTGGCCAGCGATGTACTGAAGCAGGCGAAAAGGCTGGCCAAGGAGGACCCCGATCGCCCCACCAGCGCGCTCACCTTCCTCTGGCTTCCTTCCCCGGTGGCCAGCGAGAAGGCCGAGCCGCTGCTGAGTTATTACCGGCGTCATCCGAAACAGGACTTGCAGATGGAGTTAGTTGCCCGCCCCTACTCCTTAGAACAGGCCCGTACCCTACTGGAGGGGGTTCGAGAGATCGCCAGATGGCCTCGGACGCTGCGCTACCGCTGGGGTGAGGTACTGGAACAAGGCGTGCTGGCCTCGGTCAACCTCATCTATTACGACCTGGCCAGGCGGCGGGAGGAACAGCGGCTACGGATGTACCAAACCCTTCAGGAGGTGGGGAATCTGGCTGCGCCGCCCAACAGTCCGGGAGATGTCCCCGCTCCTATCTGGTATTTGCAACGGGATGGCCAATGGAAGACAGCACTACTGGATGCTCTGGAACTGGCCGAATTGTATGCCATGAGGCCCGATGTGGAAGAGGAGGCCGAGTGATGGAACACCTGGAAATTACCCTGACTATTGAGCTCAAAACCGCCTTTCACTCCACAGGCAACCTTCGCCGTTGGGGTGCTGATAAAGCGCAAACTCGCGACGCTACGGGGCGACTGGTGATACCTGCTACCACCATCAAGGGTTTCCTGCGCGAGAAGGCCGAACTCCTCCTGCGTACCTGGGGCCTTCCTGTATGCGTCGGCCCTGACCCAGGGACAATGTGCGAAGGTCAGAGCCCCTGTCTGGTCTGTCGGGTTTTCGGCAATCCCCGTCTTGCTGCTCCTCTCCGCTTCGCCGACGCGGTGCTGTTCTCTCCTGAGGAAGAGACTGTCATCCGCAGCGGGGTGGCCATCAGCCGCCACCGCGGGGCAGCCTATCCCCAGCGTCTGTTCTTTACCGAAACCACCGGGGCGGGAAAGAGCCAGTGGATGGCCGCCTGTGAAGGCGATTTCTCCGATGCTCCAACTGCCAAAGCCGTAGCAGCCCTGATGGCTCTAGCAGCCCGGTGGGGAGTGGCCATTGGCGGTGGCCAGACCCAGGGATTGGGATGGATCGAACAGGTGCACGTGAAGGCCACCTTGAACGAAACGGAGATCCCGGAGCAGGAATTGCAGCACTTCTGGCAGGCTTGGAAGGAGGGCAGAGATGTGGCTGAAAATTGAACCTCAGGAACCGCTGATTTTGGGAGAAGTTCGGGCAGAGTCCCAATTCTTGACCGGTCAGACGTACATCCCCGGCCGTATCCTGCGAGGTGCCTGGGCAGAATGGCTGGCTCGTCAGGGGGTGGATGAGGGCGCGATTTTGAACATGGTGAAGCGGGTTCGTATCGGCAACTTTTTCCCCGCTCCGGAATGGCGCACCCTACGCTATGCACTACCTCTCCCTCTCAGCGCGATGAGTTGTAAACGGGAAGGAGGATTCTCCACAGAACCTCTACCAGATCATCGGGGACATGGCGCGCTGGACACGTTGCTGGCCCAACTGGTTTATCGTCTTCTGGAACGGCACGGCACCCGGTTCCCGTATCCGTTCTCGGTGCGATGCAACACCTGCAACGACCGCATGGAGGCTTATGGTGGCTTTTACGCTCTGTATCGGGACGGTCATTCAGAACGGCACGTCTCCTTCCACCCGCGCTTCCACGGCCAGAGCAAAGTGGCCCTGAGCCGGCATCGCCGTGCCTCTGCCGAAGGGATGCTCTACACGGCCTCGGCCCTGAGCCCTGAGGTTGGCAGACCGGATAACAGACACACAACCACTTCGCTCGTCCTCGTGGGCCGGATCCGCGCGGATGATGGAGACGCTGTAGGCGGTCTCAAAAAGGCGCTGTCGGAGGTACCCATAGGGGCTTTGCACACCCGGGGGTACGGGCGGATTGCCGTGAGCGAAACCGACGTTGACCTGCCTCCGCTCCGGGAGCGGCTGGAAGGCTTCAACCGCACCCTCCGAATCCTCTGGAAGGACATTCGGCGCTTATCTACCACCAACGCTACTTTGCCTGAAGAGCCGGAAGGCCTGTACTTTTCCGTGGACCTCCTGGCGCCGGGCGTTTTCCAGGACCAGGGGGTACCCACCCTGGTGCCGACGCTGACGCTGGCGGGCCAGACCCTCCAGCCTATCTTCCGGCTGACCCGCCCGGATATGGCCAGTGGATGGTCCACCGCCTGGGGGCTCCCTAAGCCAACCAACCTGGCCGCCCGCATGGGCAGTGTCTATGTATTCCGTTGGGACGGCACTCAAGAGGAACTCATCCCCGCCCTGCAAACTCTGGAGGAGCAGGGGATCGGTGAGCGGCGAGATGAGGGCTTTGGCGAGTGCCTGGTCTGTCACCCATTCCATCAGGAGGTAGAGGAAAGATGAGCAAGTTTACCAAGGATCCCAAGAAAAACGCCCACATCCTGCGCGAGATCAGCCGCAGGGAAGAGAATCTGGTCCGAAAAGCGAGAGACCTGGCGAGCAAACTGGATCAGGTCTTTGAAAGAGAGGAAAAGAAACCTCTCAGCGACAAGGAGCACAAGGAACGTCAACTCCGCAATATCCAGGCCGTCGCCGAGAAAAGCCCTTCCTGGCTGCCGGTGGAACTCTTTATCCGCTACCAGGCGGCCCGGAAGGAAATCTATACCGAATGGGCAGAGGAGGCGAACAAGCTCCTGGGTAGTCTCAGAAGTGAAGCCCAATCTATCGTGGGAACCAGCGATCCTCAGTTGGTCGGCGATGTGCATATGGAACTGGTGAGGCGCACCCTTGGCTACACAGTGCGCTGGCACGTCTGGGATGCCAAGGGAGCCACTCAGAGGGAGGTCAAGCGATGAGCATTTTCACAACGTTCACCAATCAGGCCAGAATCCAGGCAGTCCTGGAGATGCAGACGGCGCTAGCCGTGGGCAGCCGCCTCTCCCTGGAGCCAACGGGCACCGATATGCCGGTGATCAAAGGACCGGACGGCCTGCCTTTCATCCCCGGCTCCTCCATCAAGGGCGTGGTGCGCTTCCAGGCGGAGCGGATCCTACGCACGTGGAACCAAAGGCCAGACCTCTGGGCCTGCGATCCTTTTGATACCCCATGTGTTCCGGCAAAGGAGAAGGAACAACTCCTGAACACAGCAAAGACGGACCAGGCCTTCGCCGAGGCGGTCTGGAAAAAGAGTTGCACTGCTTGTCGTCTCTTTGGTTCACCCTGGTTTGCCGGCCGGATCGCTTTCAAGGACGCGTATCTGCTCAACGCTGAGGACCTGTCGGTGGTCACCCAGATCCGCGACGGCGTGGGCATTGACCGGGACCTGGGCGCAGCTCGTACGGGCGTCAAGTACGACTTTGAGACCGTGGTTCCCGGCGCGCGCTTTGGCCTGGAGATCCTGGCTGAGAACCTGGAGGATTGGGAAATCGGCTTTCTCCTCACGGTTCTGCGGCTATGGGAGGAGGGTGGCATCGCCATCGGCGGCAAAACCACCCGCGGGCCGGGCTGGGGAAAACTGAGAGATATCGGCATACAGCGGGTGGACACCGGCAACTTGATGGACTATTTGTTGAAACGTGAGGCCGAGAGACTTTCCGCAAACCAGTTCCTGGAGGCATTCCAAAACCGGCTGAATGAAAAGGAGGCGAGCAATGCACAAGACACGCTATAACGCTCTGAGCTTAACCTTCCAGATCAGCCCCCGTGGCCCCTTGCTGGTCAAGGCCGGCGGAACTTCTGCGAATCCCACCCTGCCGGACATGCAGTTCGTGCGCACCTACCACCCCGAGAAAGGTGAGACAGTCTACATCCCTGGATCGTCCCTCAAGGGCGTGGTGCGGGGGTTTGTGGAGAAGGCGCTGCGCACCCTCGACGACCACAGTTCCTGGCGGTGGTCCTGCGCCACCTTCCCAGATGAGGATGAGAGTTGCGCCAAGAAACTCGGGAAAGAAGAAAACAGCGCCACGATTTACAAAAAGTCCTGCGGCGCCTGTCGCCTCTTCGGCCACACCCGCCTGAAGGGTCGTGCCGCCTTTACCGACCTGCTGCCGGTGGATGAGGTCAAAACCGAGATCCGCTACGGGGTTGCCATCTCCCGCCTGAGCCACGCTGTGGCCCACGGCCCTTTTGAAATGGAAGTGGCCGTTGCCGGCACCTTTGCGGGCCACCTGGT
The DNA here is from genome assembly GCA_034433695.1 of Chloroflexia bacterium. GTDB lineage: Bacteria > Chloroflexota > Chloroflexia > DTKN01 > DTKN01 > JASFBA01. The sequence continues at coordinate 6,342 of DAOUAK010000085.1, read as the reverse complement.
TCTGGAGAATTTTGAACTCTGGCAACTGGGCCTGCTGGCCCTGGCCCTGGAGAGCATGAACACAGGGCTGATCAAGGTGGGATTCGGTAAGAACAGGGGCTTCGGCGAGGTAACCGTTCAGGTACGGGAAGCCTGCCTGGATGAGATCGCCCCTGGTACAGAGAGCGGAGTGTGGCGTGGACTGGCCGCCTTTGTTGGCGATGATGAGAGGGAAAAATACGGTCTCAGTGCCCCCTTCAGCCTCAACGGAATGCCCGAGCCCTCCCAGACCGCATCCCTGGGGCTGTACACCCGCCGCATTTACGATGCCAGGAGATGGGAGGAAGCGGCTCGCCGGGTGAGAGACGGACTGAGCACTGCATAAGGAGGGGGCCATGAAAGCTTATGTCTATGCGCTGCGATGTGGACCGGGAGACTTGCCAGGGCACGTCCAGGCGTTGGGAAAGCCCCTCTACTACTGGGTGGCCGATGGTGCCAGACTGACGATGGGACCGGGCATTCCACAGGACTGGAAAGATCAGGGGGCCGTTTTCGGCCCCCTGGGAGAATTGCGTTGGTGGCGGACGGAGACCGATTACCGGGCGTTGCTGCTCGCCGATGAGCCGGTGGATGGCCTGAAATCCTTGCCCGGAAAATGGGAAGCCGAAGAAGAAGCTTTGTTCCTACAGAACCTGAACGATCGCCGAATCAACCCAAACTTTTCGGCTTATCCCCACGGCGGCCCGAACGGGCACTTCAAAGCCCTGGTCTACTATCGCGACGGAATCGCCACCTTTATCAGCCCCAGGGAACTGTTGACGGAGTGAGGAGGATGCGATGGCAAGGCAGAAAGCCCCTAGCGAACCCAAGCCTTTCTTCTGGATTGAACTGGATAGGGAGAAAAGGCCCGAGAAGAGCAGCCCTCTTACACACGAACGCTTCAGCGGCTGGAGCGGCAGGCTGGAACTGGAGATTGAGGTGCTATCCGACTATCTCTACGCGGGTAGTGGTGAGTTTGAATTGTTCACCCTGAAGGGCAGTGAGCAGGCGTACTATGCTTTCGCCCGGCGCAACGGCCAGTTGATCATCCCCGGCACAGGCATCAAAGGCGCGGTGCGCAGCGTGGTGGAGGCCATCTCTAACTCGTGTGTGCGGCAAACCGCCAGAGGGGAACGAGTGCCTCGCTCCCACGAGGCCTGTAAAGACGAGAACTCGTTATGCCCGGCCTGCCGGCTGTTCGGGACCACCGGCTACCGAGGCCGGGCTCACTTCTCGGATGCGGTGCCAGTGGATCAGATTGAAACCACGAAGATCAAGATCGCCGACCTCTGGCCGCCGCGCCAGGACCGAGGCCGCAAGTTCTACCAGACAAAGCCTTTCCAGCGTCTGGACATGCACCCCGAGAAAAGCCACCGCTTCATAGAGGTGGTGCCCAAGGGCTCTCGTTTCCGGACTACCCTCTACTTTGAAAACACTACCGCTGCCGAGATGGGATTGCTGATGCGGGCCATCGGCCTGGATCAGAGTCAGAGAGACCCGACCAAAATCGCGTTTGCCTTCCCCATCAAACTGGGCGGCGCCAAGCCCCGCTGCCTGGGGGCCGTGCGGATAAAACCGGTGGGGCTTTATCTGATCACGCCTTCCTCCAATTTGCTTGCCGCTTTATCTGCCGGTGGGGAGCAAACACCTGTCTCGGATACTTTGCGGACCTGGCTGATAGATACCTCGCTACTTGATGATGGGGCGTGGGCAAAGTTCCATAAAGAAGCCAAATCCAGAGATGAGTTATGCCCCAGGGAGGTGTACTGATGAAAACGGTGGATGACCAGATCCGACTGGCTGAACAGATTGCCAACGGCCTTCCCGAAGTCTCGCGCAACGAGTGGATGCGCTGGATGCAGGTGGCTTCTAAATACGGTCTGGACCGGGCTATTCACTATGCCGAGCAGCTTTCACAGGACATCACCATGCGGCCGGCCATCCAGCGGGCCAACCGCCTGATCGCGCAGGCGGTCAGGGCCCAACAGCGTACCCTGCAACGCCTCGGACCAGAAGAACGCAAGACCGTGCTGGGCTATGTGGCGTGGTGGCTTGCGATCAAAACACTGCGGGGCTCGTTGCGCTCGGAGTAGAAAGTATGCGCTTTGTCTTCGATACCTCTGTGCTCATTGATTACTTGCGTGAGGACAGGCCAGGCGATCAAGAGGTTGCTGCCGATGCTTTTGCACTCGCTTCCCAACTGGGTGAAACCTTTCTTACGATAGTCAGCCTAATGGAGTTGTACGGCCCGGTACAGCAAGAAACAGATGCAGATGAAGGGATCGAAGAAGAACCGCATGTGACAAGAACCAGAGGAAAGGCGGATATCGAACGAGATCTTTCGAGGGTCAGGAGATTACTCGACGAATATGGCATGCGAGTCATGCCTTGTTCAAGGAGGGCGCAAGAGGTCGCTCTTGACATTTTGCGAGATCACCGATCTCCATTAGGGAAAAACGCTCTGACCGATAGCTTAATCATAGCGAGTGGACTTGTTCGCAAAGCATACCTGGTCACGAGAGATCGCAGATGGAATGAAGTTGTACGAGAACGCCAGCAGAGAGGTTTATCTGCTTTGAAGGTTATTTCTCCGGTAGATCTGATCCAGGGGAGGTTGTGAAAATGTCCAAGAAACTCCTCATTGCCACGCTTGGTACTGCTCCGCCAGTGATCACCGAGGCCATAGACTTGCTGAACGAGCAAGGCCTTCGCCCGGACGGTGTGGTGTTGCTCTACACGGAGGACCCGGATGTACACACTTCCCTGAGTCTGCTGAACCAGCATCTCCCAGAACATTGTGGGATAAGTTGGGTTGTGCCAGTTCCCGTCGGAACACATGGCGACATTGATTCTACCGATGCGGCGGTGGAGTTCATGCGGATCGCGTGTACCCAGTTGCGCACCTACCGAAACGATTATCGTCTGTTCGTGAACATTGCCGGCGGGCGGAAAGCGATGTCGGCGCTGCTGGCTCTGGCCGTCCAGTTCTACGGGGCCGAGCGCCTGTTCCACGTCTGGGTACCTCCCTGGCTGGAGCAGGAAGGGGAAATTGGACAACTGCGAAACCTGACGCCGGAGCAGATCAACGAACGACTTCATCCACCCGTCAATCGTGCTCCTCAAGACCGTCCTCGACTGGTGGACCTGCCTTTTATCGCCCTGTTTCCTATGCTCCCCGATATTCGCGAGGCACTGGCCGGAAAGGGGCCTCCCGCGAAAGATGTGAAATCCATACTGGTCGGTGCCGGCCTGCTGGCCAGGGATGGAACGCCCACGCCGTTAGGGGAACGAGTAGCGGCTATTCTGGACCTGGTCGAGGCCTTACCGCCGGCGCGGCAAAAGGAACCCGAAGTTCACATTCCGCCTCACCACTACAAAGACCGACTGGAGCGATTCGCCCGGGAATTGGTGGGATATGCGCCGTTTGTGGTAGAAGCTCGCGGTGAACAATGGGGACAGGGGGAACCCGGCGTCCACGCACAGCCACCGCGGGATCTTGTTGTCCGTGCACGCCTTGGCACCGATATCCGCTTCCAGTTGCGCCTGGTGACCACGGCCACTACATCGGGTGAACTGGAAGCCGCGCGTCGGCACGTGGAACGGTATGTGCAACGGAAGGAGGGATAACTATGGGCACCCACCACCTCCCGGGCCCGGGCCGTTCCCCCGGCACCGTCACCGGCCCGCCGGGTTACCTGGCCCACCGTTAGCAGCCCGGTAGTGTTCCGGGCAAGGAGAAGACGACGATGAACCGCTCTCGTGACTGGAGGATTCAGGCCCAGGCCGATTTACGCCACGCCCAACATGCTCTGGCAGACGGCGATTACGACTGGGCCTGCTTTGCTGCCCATCAGGCCTCGGAAAAGGCCCTGAAGGCGGTGTTCGAGCAGCGTCAGCAAAAGGTGTGGGGCCATTCCGTAACCCGGCTATTGCAGGCTTTGCAGGACGAGGGGACGGCTGTCTCCGCCGACCTCCTGGATGCTGCCAAAACGCTGGATAAGCATTACATCCCCACTCGCTATCCCAACGGTCTGGAACAGGGCGCGCCGACCGAGTTCTATACCCTGAAGGAGGCCGAACTTGCCATCCGCTATTCGGAAGAAATCCTGCGGTTCGCTGACCATCTACTCGGTGGATGAGGAGATGGTGGCCCAGGCTCTGGAACAATTCGTGAGCGATTGTCGGCAACGGCCAGAAGTTCTGGCTATGGTGCTTTTCGGCTCTCTGGCGAACGATCGGTTCGGCGTGGGCAGCGATGTGGACCTTTTGCTCATCCTTGAAGACTGCCCACTACCCTTCCTGGAGCGGATCCCCGTGTACCGGCCCGAGCGCTTTCCGGTAGATGTGGATCTCTTTTGTTATACTCTGAAAGAGGTGCGGAGTGGACACCCTGTTGCCCTGGAGGCCCTGCGCACCGGCCGGGTGCTATGGCAGCGGACGGAAGGAGACCTTTTTCAGGACCTTCCATCCCGGTCAGGAGGCATATGATCATGGGCCCCTGCCACCTCATGGGCCCGGGCCGCTCCCCCGGCGCCGTCATCGGGCCGCTGAGCTACCTGGCCCACCGCTACCTGCGCTTCTTCACCTGCTCTGGTGCACCCTATCGTCTCGAAAGAGGCGCATCGCAATCTCTGTACCGTTCTCTCGATACAGGAAAAGGTTAGAGAGATGATCCCTCTGGAAAAAGCGCGTAATCTCCTGGAAACTCAGGATTCGGTTGTCTTTGCCTTCCTCTTCGGTTCCTTCGCCCAAGGGGAGCCACAACCGTGGAGCGATGTGGATATCGGTGTCTACGTTTCACGCCCCTGGTCGCTCCTTGAGGTCGGGAAACTCACCGCTACGCTGGAACGGGTCCTCGGACGAGAGGTGGACCTGCTCATCTTGAACACCGCGCTCGAACGCAACCCGGCACTGGCCTATCGAGCCGTCGCCGAAGGCACCTTGCTTTTCTGCAGGGATACCGCGGCTTTGGCCGACTTTAAGGCCAGGGTCGTCTTGCGCTATCTCGATACGGCTTTCCTGCGCACCATGAGCACGGGGGCGTTCCGAGAACGCCTGGATACAGGGCGATTTGGACAAGGAGGATGAGATGTTCGAACGGTTGCAACGCCTGGAAGCCAATATCCGGGAACTCCAACGCTTCCGCCAGACTTTTACACGAGCAGATGTGCGCCGTGACCCTCATCTGGAGTGGGCGCTGCGGTACGGCTTGCTGGAGGCCATTCAGATCGTGATCGATGTCAGTTGCCATGTTGTAAGCCAGCGCAACCTGGGAGTGCCTGCCACCTATGCCGAATGCGTGGATCGGCTGCATCACGCCGGTTACCTGGACGATCGTCTGGCCGACGTTCTGTCCGGCATGGTCGGCCTGCGCAACATCCTGGTACATGAATATATTTCCATAGACCCTGAGCGGTTGTATGAACTGCTGGATCGGCTGGATGATTTTCGGCAGTTTGCCGAACAGATCAGGCTGTGTGTGCGATAAGGGGAGAAAAGATGGGCACCTGCCACCTCATGGGCCTGGGCCGCTCCCCCGGCGCCGCCACCGGGCCGCTGAGCTACCTGGCCCACCGCTACCGGCGCTGGAACGATGACGACCAACGCTTCTTCGCCCGCTCCGGCGAGGTCCGCCAGCGCCAGGCCGGCCAGAAGGTCGGCGACATCCAGGCCATCGTCCTGTTCACCACCCGCGAGGTGTTGAGCGGGGAGGTCCCGGCGTTCGGTTACGTGGACAACCCGCCGGGGCGTATCAGCAAAGGCCCGGAGAAAGCGGGTGGGCCGATGAAAGAAATCCTCCGTGCGCTGCTGCGCCGCGAATGGCCGGCGGTCAGCGGCGGGCGGCCTTACGGCACCGTTTTCTGGTGCGAGGTGGACCGCCGCGACATCCGCACCACCTACGAGCGGGTGGTGCAGGTGGTGGCCGCGCTGGCCGGCGTGGGCGGGCAGGGCAAGGAGATGTGGGTCAACCTGACCGGCGGCAACAACGTCGTCAACGCCGCCCTGGAGATGGCTGCCATGCTCTCCGGCGAGGTGGCCCGGCTGTACTACGTCCAGGCCGAAGATGAGGCAGCCGAAAAGTGCGTGCGCTACACCGCCGAGGACGGTTATTGGGTAGAGTTGCCGGTGATGCCCCTGGCGCTGGGCCGGCTGAGCCGGGCCGTTATTGACCTGCTGGCAGACCGGGGGCCGCTCGACCTGGAGGACCTGCACAGCACCCTGCACAGCGAGTATTGGAACCTGATGCGAGGGATCACCTCGGAGGAAGTGCTGAGGGAGGAGTACCTGTCCCCCCTCTGGAAACAGGGCCTGATTGCAGAGGCC
>DAOUAK010000084.1:0-6963 GCA_034433695.1 Chloroflexia bacterium | reverse complement strand
TGAGCATCAACATCAGCGGGGGCGACGGGGCGAACAACCAGGCCTATCCCAGCGAGGTGAGCCCGGTGAACGGAGCGGTGGGCATCTTTGACTACAGCGGCTCCTACACCTGGGGCGGGGTGACCTATGCCGGCACCTACAGGGTGGTCTACCTGGCCTTTGGCTTCGAGGCCATCAACAGCGCCTCCTCCCGCAACACGGTGATGAGCAAGGTCCTCTCCTGGCTCAAGGGCACCACGCCGACCCCCACGCCTGTGCCGCCTACGGCCACACCTACCCGCACACCCACGCCGGCCCCGACGGCTACCCGCACACCCACGCCCGGCGCCAAGAAAGTTCTCCTGGTGGATGACGACGCCGGCAAGTCGTACCAGACCTACTACGCCAATGCCCTGGCGGCCGGCGGTTATACCTACGACACCTGGACCGTAGCCACCCAGGGCAGCCCCAGCCTTTCCACCCTCCAGAAGTACCCGATCGTCGTCTGGCTCACCGGCGACGACTACTCCACCACCCTGACCAGCACCGACGAGTCGAACCTGGCCTCCTACCTGAACGGTGGCGGGAAACTCTTCATCTCCGGTCAGGACATCGGCTACGACATCCGCACCGACTCCTTCTACGGCACCTACCTGCATGCCAGTTACGTTCGGGACGACACCAACACCTATGGGCTGACCGGCTACGACTTTATGAGCGGGGTGAGCATCAACATCAGCGGGGGCGACGGGGCGAACAACCAGGCCTATCCCAGCGAGGTGAGCCCGGTGAACGGAGCGGTGGGCATCTTTGACTACAGCGGCTCCTACACCTGGGGCGGGGTAGCGTATGCCGGCACCTACAGGGTGGTCTACCTGGCCTTTGGCTTCGAGGCCATCAACAGCGCCTCCTCTCGCAACGCGGTGATGAGCAAGATTATGACCTACCTGGGCTACTAGGGCCCGGTAGATGACCCGGGCGGGCCTCGCCGGCCTCGACCGACGAGGCCCGCTTTTTTGCACGGCACCGGCCGGTATGGTAAAATTTACCGCCGAGAACGCATTTTCGCGGATTCGAGGCCGCGCCGGCCGGAGAAAGCGGAAAATCCGGTGATAGAGGAATGCTCCGCAGAGGAAAACGGTCGCGCCCTGCGGCAGGAAGCCCGTCGAGCAGCCGATGAGGCCCGCCGCCAGGAGGCCGAACGCCTGGCCCTCGAGGCCCAGGAGAACCCGGAACTGGGCTTCCTGGCCCGGGTGGAGGAACGGTTGCTGGCCCTGAGCGAGGCCTGGGCCGTCCACCGGCAACCCCTGAGGAGCCGTATCCCCCTCCTCGGCCCCCTCCTCTCCTACCTGGGAATGCGCCTGATCCCCTTTCTTTTCCAGCGGCAGGTCGCTTTCAATGCCGAGATCGCCCGCACCCTCCAGGAAGTGCATCAATTGTACCAAATTTTGCATAAAGAACAGTGCGAACGGACGATGGACCTCTTTGGCCGTCTGGAAGAACGCCTTCTGGGGTTGGAGGCGCGGTGTCGGGACCTGGAGGAGGAGATGGAGCGGCTGCGTCACCAGGGGACTGCTTCCAGCGCGAGGTAAGAAGGGCCGATGATCCACCTGGGTTGGGTTTCCCCCCTGCCGCCGCTACGGAGCGGCATTGCCGATTACAGCGCCGAACTTTTGCCGGCCCTGGCCTCCCGATTGCGCTTTACACTCTTTGCTCCCTCTCCTTCGGAATCTTCCCTTTTCCCCTCCCTGCCCGTCTATCCCCTGGAGGCCCTTCCCGATTGGGCGGCCCATCTGGACGGCCTCCTCTATCATCTGGGGAACAACCCCTACCATACCGACATTTACCGCCTGGCCCTGCGCTTCCCCGGCATCGTCGTACTGCACGATTACGTCCTCCATCATCTGGTGGCCCGTTGTACCTTTGCCGCTGGAGATATGGCCGGTTACCTCTACCATCTGGCTTATGCCTGTGGCCGGGCCGGCGTGGCCATGGCCATCCGCCGCTCCAACGGCATCTTCAGCGAGCGCGAGCAGTTCCTGGAACCGCTCCATAGCCTCCTCCTGGACCGGAGCCTGGGCGCCATCGTGCATAGCCGCTGGGCTGCCGAACAACTCCGCCGGGACCATCCCCACCTGCCGGTCGCCGTTATTCCGCACCATCTATCTCCCTATCCCCTGCCGGACCGTGAGGAGGCCCGCCGCCGGTTGGGGCTGGCGTCGGATGAGGTGATGGTGGCCTCCTTCGGCTTCATAACTCCCGAAAAACAGGTGGAGCGCTTCCTGTGGGCCTGTGCCCGGCTGCGCAGAGATTTTCCCCAAACACGCTGTTTTCTGGTGGGAGAACCGTCCCCTGCACTGGATCTCCCCCGTCTGTTGACCCGACTGGGGTTGACGGATGTCGTCGTGACCGGCTACGTGGATATGGAGGAATTTTACCGGCATATCGCTGCCTGCGACATCGCCGTCAGCCTGCGTTATCCCTCGGCCGGAGAGACCTCAGGGGCGCTGGTGCGCCTCCTGGGAAGCGGAAAAGCGGTTATCCTTCCCAACATGCGGCAGTTTGCCGAGTGGCCCGACGAGGTCTGTCTGAAGGTGGACCCGGGTCCTTCGGCCGGCCCGATGCTGCTCCACTACCTGCGCCGGCTGGTGGCCGACGAGAGGTTGCGTTGCCGGTTGGGAGAGAATGCCCGACGTTACGTTGCAGAACATTGCGCCCTGACCCGCTCGGCCCAGGGCTACCTGGATTTCATCTTTTCCTGCCTGGAAGCACCACCCGCTGGGTGTTAACCTCTTCCCCGACCCGGGTCCATCCGCTCCCCGTAGGGAAATTGGGTCTCCCCGGGTAACTACGATCTCCCCTATCCAGAAGAGACGATGTAAGACAGGCTTCCTGGCCTGTCCGTGCAGGCATCCAGGATCCGGCAAAACCGAATGCTGCCCCCCATACCCACCCCCAGGGGACTAACGGCATGGAAAGGCCGTTGTACGGATGTCCGGCTGGACACCCCTGCAACGGCCACGGCAAGTCGCTACCCCTATTTGGATTTGGCCAAAAACTGATCCCACAGGACGGGCACGGCCGGCCCCAGGATCACCACAAACATCGAGGGGAAAATAAGGAAGACGAGGGGGAAGAGCATCTTGATCGGCGCCTGGTGGGCCAGTTCCTCGGCCCGTTGCCGCCGGCGGATGCGCAATTGGTCCGACTGCACCCGCAGAATCTTGGCGATGCTCACCCCCAGTTGATCGGCCTGGATGACCGCTGCGACAAAGGTGGAGAGGTCGGGCACGCCGGTGCGGGCCACCAGGTCGCGCAGTGCTTCCCGGCGGTTCTTGCCCAGCCGGATGTCGGCCAGCACCCGGTCGAACTCCCGGCTGAGTTCGTTGTTCCACTTTTCCACCACCCGCTGCATGGCCAGGTCAAAGCCCAGGCCGGCCTCCACGCTGATCGTGAGGAGGTCAATGGCATCGGGCAGGGCCTTCAGGATGGCCCTCTGTCGGGAGCGGACCTTCCCGTTGAGCCATACCGTGGGCAGGACATAGCCGGCCACGGCCAGCACCAGAGAATAGAGGAGGCGACGGTCCATCGTCTCGCCGGAAAGGAAAAGGAAACTTCCGACCCCCATCACCCCCATCAGCGCCAGTTGCAGAATGAAGAAGGTGCCGGCCTGAATTGGATTGCCGGCCATCTGCAGGCGGGTGCGCAGGCGCTCCACCGTCTGTCTGGGCATACGGCGGGCGATAAAGGCCGAAATGCTGTTCATCATCGGGATGAGCACCCGTTCCCGGAAGGGCTTTTGCAGTTCGATTTCCTCCAGGGTCAACGGGCGCTCGGCATACTGGGCCAGACGCTCGGCGATGTCGCTTTCCTTCGTCTCGCCCCGGAGCCCCACCAGGACCAGAACGATGACCAGGACCAACCCAACACCCAGGATAATCAGCATAAGCGGCATCGGTTGACCTCCGGCCGGCGGTTAAACCTCGATATTCACGATGCGCTGGATGACCAGGAAGCCGGCCAGCATGAGGAGCAAGGAGCAAACCGGCATGCAGAACCAGCTATCTCCCCCCAGGAAAGGGGGCAGGCCGATCGGGTTAAAGAGTTTGTCCATATAGGAAGGAGCCAGGAAAGTGAGGATCAGGGCCAGAAAGATCGGCAGGGCGGCAACCACATAGCCCGAAATACGCTGCTGGGCCACCAGCACCCGAATTTCGCCCTTGATGCGCACCCGCTCCCGGATGGTATGGCCGATCGTATCGAGAATCTGGGCCAGGTTGCCGCCGACCTCGTGCTGGATGTTGATGGCGGTGATCATAAGGTCCAGGTCGTCGCTGGGCACCCGGCGGTAGAGGTTGGCCAGGGCGTCCTGGACGGAAAGGCCCAGGCCCACCTCCTGGACGACACGGTGGAACTCCTCCGAGACCGGAGGGGTGGACTCCCGGGCCACCATCTCCATAGACTGGAGCAGGCTGTAACCGGAGCGCAGCGAGTTGGCCAGGAGGGTGACGGTATCGCCCAACTGGTTGTTGAAGGCACGCAGACGACGTCCCTTGGCCCTTCGCACGAGCAAGGTCGGGGCGAAAAGACCCAGGACGGCGCCGATGAGGCCGGTAACGATCGGGCTGAGTCCCCCGCGCAGGACGGCCACCAGGTAGCCGATGCCCAGGCCGGCAATAATGCTGATGACCCGCAGGGCCAGAAATTCGGATACGGTCAGTTTCATGTTGGCCTGGGCCAGGTCGCGGGAGATGCGGGCGGCAAAGCCTCGGGCGGCAATGGCCCGGTCGATCTGGGCCGCCAGGACAGACGAGCCCTTCCCGCGTCTCCTGGGCCGGGCTTCGGCGGCCGCCTCGTTCCCCCGGCCGGCAAAGCGGTCCAGCCGTTCGGCCACCTCACTCCGTGGGCGAAAGCCCAGGACCAACACGGCCAGGAGCACAAGAACCAGGAAGGCGCCGCCGCCCAGAAGCAAAAGCCCAGGATTCATTGACCCACCTCGCCCCGACTGCCATACCTCCAGAATCTAACGGAAACGTTCCGGGGTATAGCCAAAGATCTGCGGGGGCAAGTAGATGCCCATCGCCTCGAACTTCTCGATGAACTTGGGCCGTACCCCGGTGGCCTTGAACTCGCCGATGACCTTGCCGTCGCGGATACCGGTCTTCTCAAAGACAAAGATATCCTGCAGGACGATGACGTCCCCCTCCATCCCCTGCACCTCGGTGATGGAGACGATCTTGCGCGTGCCGTCTCGCAGGCGTTCCTGATGGACGATCAGGTCCACCGCCGAGGCAATCTGCTCGCGAATGGCCCGCACCGGCAGTTCCATGCCGGCCATCAGCACCATCGTTTCCAGACGAGAGAGGGTGTCGCGGGGGCTGTTGGAGTGCAGCGTGGTCAGAGAGCCGTCATGGCCGGTGTTCATGGCCTGGAGCATGTCCAGCGCTTCGCCACCACGGCACTCGCCGACGATGATGCGCTCCGGCCGCATCCGCAGGGCGTTGATCACCAGATCGCGGATGGTGATTTCCCCCTTGCCTTCGATGTTCGGCGGACGAGATTCCAGCGTGACCACATGTTCCTGGTGCAACTGCAACTCGGCCGCGTTCTCGATGGTGATGATGCGTTCGTCCTCCGGGATAAAGGAGGAAAGCACATTCAGCGTCGTGGTCTTGCCCGAGCCGGTGCCGCCGGAGACGATAATATTCAGCCGCGCCTTGACACAGGCCTCCAGGAACTTGGCGATCTCCGGCGTCATCGTGCCGAAGCGGATCAGGTCGTCCACCGTGAACGGGTCGCGGGAGAACTTGCGGATGGTGATGACCGGGCCGATGAGGGAGATGGGAGGGATGATGATGTTCACGCGGGAACCATCGGGGAGGCGGGCATCCACGTAGGGTGTGCTTTCATCCACACGCCGGCCGATGGGGGAAACGATGCGGTCAATGATGCGCATCACGTGGTCGTCGTTCTCGAAGGTGACGTCGGTCTTGTAGAGTTTTCCTCCCCGCTCGATGTAGACCTGCTTGGGGCCGTTCACCATGATTTCGGTGATCGTGTCGTCCCGCAGGAGCGGCTCGATCGGCCCATAGCCCAGGATTTCGGCGGCGATGGCCTCGAAGAGCCGCAGGCGTTCGGCCCGGCTCAGGACGATCTTTTCCGCTTCCAGGATGGCGTTAAAGACCTCCTGGACCTGCTGACGCACTTCTGCCGTGCGGCTGAGGTCGAGTCGGGGGTCGAGTTCGGAGAGGAGACGCTCCTGGACGCGCTTTTTGATCGTCTCGAAGGCGTCTCGCTCCTGGGGGAGGGGTGCCATCCGCACCCGGCTCTCTTCGGCCGGCACTCCCGGTGCGGCCGGCCGGGTCGACTCTTTCTGTTCTGGCCCACCGATTCGGCGCAAAAGCGACATGGCTCACCTCCTGGTTGGGTTGCCCCTTACGAAACCTTGCGCAGGCGACCCAAAAGTCCCTTTTTCTCCTGGACAACCTCTTCTTCGCGCATTCCCAGGCCCAGCAAGAGTTGCTTCAGAAAGGCACGGATATCCCGCGAAACCGGGTTACCCGGTTCGGCCAACACCAGAGGAACTCCCCGATTGATCGAGGTGGTCACCGCCTGGCCGTCGTTCCCGATGACGGCGCTGACCTCGAAGCGCAGGTTTCGGGCAACCTCCTGGACCGGGATGCCGGAACGGGTGTCGGCCCGGTTCGCTACCAGGATGATCTTGCCGGCCGGGTATTGCAACAGTTCGGCCACTTCCAGGAAAAGTTTGATGTTTTTGATCGCCGACATCTCCAGCGTGGTCACCAGGATAATGCGGTCGGAAAGGTCCAGCATGGTCAGGATGCGCTCCTGGAAGGAGGACCAGGTATCCAGGAACACGTAGTCAAAGTTCTTGCGGAGCAGTTCTAGGATGGCCTTGATATGTTCCGGGGTAATCAGTTCGGCCTGCTGGGGGGATTGGGGGGCCTGCAGGACCCTGACCCC